>SDWK01000573.1 GCA_004195335.1 Shewanella sp. | reverse complement strand
CTAAACTCTTGCTGAGTGACCACCCCTTTATACCGATTGGTATTAAATACTTTGCCACGGTAACAGATAAACAAAACCCAGCAGATTAGCTGGGTTTATTTTTAACGCTAACGCCTAACTCTAACGATTAGTTCTTAACTCTGACTCTGTTATTATTATCACGACTTTCTCTGATCAGTTTGTCATTGGCTATGGTTTGAGTCGACTTAGCTAATCGGTCATATAACAAAACATTGACCGACGCGGCTAAATTCATGCAGCCGACAGTCGGGACATAAACGACGGCGTGGGCTTTATTGATCACCTGCTGACTGATGGTGCCATCCTCGGGACCGAAGACATAGATAGCCTTCTCGGGATGCTCAAATTCAGGAAGTGGTATTGCCCCCTCAACCAAGTCGACACAAACAATCTTAACGTCATCGGGACAACCGTCGACCAGTGACTCAACTGCCGTCAATGGGATCTGCTCACTCGCACCTTTGGTATCGGTATTGTATTGGGCATTACCATTGCTGGCGGCTAATAGATATCGTTTGCCGGTAAAGAATACCGCATCGACACGGTAACAACCTGCAGCACGCATGATCCCACCCACATTGGTCGGACTCTTGGGGTTCACTAACCCGATACTGACATAACTTTGTTTCATTTTACTACTCAAACAATTAAGCCTTGATGACTTTACTTAGCTCAGACCAGGCATTTTCAACGAGTGAATAATCTCTGTCATCTAACTCTTCTCTGGCTAAGACTAAACAGGCTTGCATCTTTTCACTAAGCGCGTCGACACCCTGATCATCTTCAACTTCCAGCTGAGACAAGACAACCGCAAAATGTCCTTGAAGGTAACCACTGGCGAAAAGTGCATCATCATCACCCTGTTCAACGATGCTTGAGACCCAATTCTCTGACGCCAGCTCATACTTCTCTAACATACCCACTCCACTCATTTTGTGTAATTTTGATTTGAAACAAGCTAAACATGCTCGCTCTTTAATGTGTTCTTCGTTCAGTTGCGACTCAGTCTAAATCCGGGTTTGCGACCTGATACATCACATAATCATGATAACCTGTGATAACCCGGTAATAGCCACATAATTCACGATCCAATTCAGGGTCGCCACTATCCACAATTAATGGCCGACCTTCAAGTGCTTTTAGCTTAGTTTTTGTCGCCAGAATGATTATATTCTCTTTACCAATCTGCCTGATCAATTGTGAAGACAACTGCTGATTGCCTCTTCCGAGGATGTGTCCCTGCCCGCCGATAAGAAGCTGATGGGATTTAACAAGATCAACGCCCAACAAGGTGTTATCCAGCTCCAGCTCTGTCATCACCGCCGCGACAGTACTGCCCGACCCCATGATAAATAGTTCATCTTCCATGCTCTCAATCACTTCGGCGGCGATATCGGCCAGTACCAGCTCATCACTCTCAATACCACCCATCTTAACGGCCTGTATATATCTGGGCTCGGCAGGCACTCGCATTTCACCAAAGCGGCGCGCCTTAACCCGCCCCTCACGAAAAGCGACTTCGTCAATATCCATCACATCGGCATCCATCAGGCTCACCAGTTCACCATCGAGTAGCATCTTGACCACCAACCCCGATGCATGAGGCGTGATGCCATATACGCCTGAATGGATTTTCACACCAGCAGGCACACCAAGCACAGGCATATTGTCATGGGCGACAGCAAAGATATCACGCGCCGTCCCATCGCCACCGGCAAATAACAAGAGATCTAATGTTTCATTGAGTAAGACTTTAGCCACAGCTTGGGTATCTGCCGCCTGTGTTTCATCAGCGACCTCATGCACGACTCGCACATGAAAGCCCATCTGCAATGCTAAGGCTTCGCCCATTGGGCCAGAGGCCGTGATAATTTCAATCTGCTCTCGGTACGGTAAGATCACCTCAAGGGCCTGCTGCATACGCAGATGAGCCTTAGGCTTAGCCCCCATCGCTATCGCCTCCTTAGCAACACCGTCGCTGCCTTTAAGCGCGACGCTACCACCCAGACCCGCTAAAGGGTTAATAATCAAACCTAAACGAAACCGACTTGTCATTACTTGTCCTTGTACAAAAATTTGATAATACCCACTGAGTATCGGAGTTAAATTTCAGCGTGCTGTTCCCGCATGCGATTAGCGTTAATGCTTAATCTTTTTAGGGATGAAAAAGATAGCCAACATAGACAGAAATGCACAGATCGCCGCCGCAACCCAGGCCAATGAAGCCCCACTTCCATCGCCCCAGATCATACCACAGAGCCAAGTACCCAATGCCCCACCGACACCAAAGCTTAAACTGGCATACAGTGCCTGACCTTTACTGCGATGGCTGATATCGAAGTAGCCATGAACAAACTGAATGGAGGCGGCATGCACTAGGCCAAACGTAAACGCGTGCAGGAGTTGACTCACCCCCAATAATACAAAGTTATCGACACAATATGCCATCAATAACCACCGTACCCCAGTGAACCCCAGACTGATGATCAATAGTCTGTTTACCCCGAAACGACCCAGTAGACGCGGTGCTATCATAAACATCAGGATCTCAGCCAGCACACCGAATGCGACATAGATGCCCGCGATGGCCTCACTGTAACCAGACTGCTTCAGATAGAGGACAAAAAATCCATAAAAGGGACCGGCACTCATCTGTAACAGGATGGCAGAGATAAGAAACCAGAATATGGCACGATCAATTTTCAGCTTTGGCTTTTCAGCCTGATGTTTCACCACCACCCGGTCTGATGGCAGCGGCAAGGCACTGATCAATAAGCCAATAAATAGCATCATGCCGATATAGGGTAAAATCTCGGTTCCCCACAGGCTGATAGCAAAACCAACACTCACAACAAACACCAGGTAACCTAAACTACCGAAACTGCGAATGGAGCCGTAACGGGAGGTATTTTCACCTAAGGTTTCGAGGGTTATCACCTCGAGCTGGGCTAAAATGGCATTCCAGAAAAAAGTATAGATACTCAAACTGATGGCTAAATAAGTGAAACTGCCATCATAAAAAAAACTCAAATAAGAGACTGAAGCCGCCGCGGCTCCCCATTTAACCAGTTGCGAACGCATCCCCGTTTTATCCGCCACCATGGCCCAAACATTTGGCGCTATGATACGAGTGGCCATTAAAATGGCCAGCAAGAAGCCTATCTCTTGAGGGTTAAAACCACGGTTTTCAAAGAAGACGCCAAGGTAAGGCACCATTACGCCGAGAATGGCAAAGAAGAAAAAATAACATGCACGGATCCAACGCAACTGCGTGCTAACTTGAGATGACTGATTCATTGATTTTATTCTAAATATTGAGGGCAACTGTATTTTATACCAATTATACCAATCGGTATAAGAAAGTGTTCTACTCAGAGTGTTTTTTGGCAAACTAATTCAAGGCGAATGATTGAAGGAATGGTGATCCATTTTGAAGTCATTCAACGCAGAAGTAGGCAGCCAAAAACACTCCTGAAAGGCGAGTTTTAGCGCATCCGATGCCGTGTTAACGAGCTTAAACGTAGAATAACTATGCTCTTCACTCGTTGCCTTGCCTCAGAAGCGCTGAATTCTCTCTGAGCGATCACATCTTTATACCAATTGGTATTACACCGTATGCGGTAAATCTTAAGATTTTATCGACAACATTCATGTATAAAAAAAGGCGCACAATGCGCCTTTAATCGAGAGAATTGCCCTTAATCCAAAGAATAAATGGGCTCCGTCCTTAATCTAGATAAAAACAGCCTTAACGCATGCCTATCGCAGGTGTTTGGCTATTCACATCCATATTCTGCGCTCTGTGTCTCAGGAGGTGATCCATTAACACAATCGCTAGCATGGCTTCGGCAATCGGTACCGCGCGTATGCCAACACAGGGATCGTGGCGGCCTTTAGTCACGACTTCGGCGACATCGCCTTGTGCCGTCATACTTTCACCCGGGATACTGATGCTCGACGTCGGCTTCATCGCTATATGGGCGATGATGGGCTGACCGGAAGATATTCCGCCTAGAATGCCGCCGGCATGGTTAGAAGCGAAACCTTCGGGTGACATCAGGTCACGGTGCTCTGAACCCTTCTGATTAACGACGTCGAAACCATCGCCAATCTCCACCCCTTTTACGGCATTGATCCCCATTAGGGCATGGGCGATTTCGGCATCAAGCCTGTCAAATACCGGCTCGCCTAACCCAACGGGGACACCCGTTGCGACCACGCTAACTTTAGCGCCGATAGAGTCGCCACTTTTAATCAGCTTACGCATATATTCATCAAGTTCATCGAGCTTAGACACATCAGGGAAGAAAAAAGCATTTTGTTCAATCTGAGTAAAATCTATTGTCTCAGCCTTTATCGGGCCAAGTTGAGACAGGTAGCCGTTAATTTCAATGCCATGAACTTGTTTCAGGTATTTCTTTGCCACCGCGCCTGCAGCCACACGCATTGCAGTTTCACGAGCCGATGAACGGCCGCCGCCGCGATAATCGCGCAGGCCATACTTTTGCTGGTAGGTATAATCGGCGTGTCCTGGTCGGAAAAGGTCTTTAATATTGGAGTAATCTTTGCTGCGCTGATCGGTATTTTCAATCATCAATCCGATAGAGGTGCCAGTGGTTTTACCTTCGAAGATCCCCGAAAGAACTTGCACTTCGTCAGGTTCGCGCCTTGCTGTCGTATAGCGTGAAGTACCTGGACGTCGACGGTCAAGATCGCGCTGCATATCGGCTTCATTAAGTTCAAGCCCGGGAGGACATCCATCAATGATGCACCCTAATGCTTTGCCGTGGCTTTCACCAAATGTTGTTACCACAAAATTCTGACCAATGCTGTTTCCGGACATCCGTTTTCTTCACCTTTTAGCTAGTTATGGAAATACTCTGAATTTAATACACCGTCTGAGATTAGCCCAAATGGGCTTTGAGTAACAGAATTAAAAAAGGCTAACATATTCGTTAGCCTTTTTTATCACCAGTACGACTCAGCGTCGATTATTCTCTATCTTTATAGATAGCGAAAAGTGATTCATTTTCAACGAGCTGATCACGTGTCAACACAAACACACCATCACCACCATGCTCAAAGCTTACCCAAGTAAAAGGAACATCAGGGAATTGCTCGATAAGATGCACCATAGAGTTACCCACTTCAACAACCAGTGCTCCCTCTTCTGTAAGGTAGTCGGCGGCATTAGCCAAAATGCGTTTAGTCAGTTCCAATCCATCTCTGCCTGATGCTAAACCGATCTCTGGCTCATGGTGATACTCATCCGGCATATCGCCAATATCTTCGGCATCGACATATGGCGGGTTTGATACGATAAGATCGTAATGTGGGCCTTTAGGGATAGCCGAAAATAGATTCGACTCCATAGGGAAAACCCTATCCATAACCCCTAAGTTTTCGATATTTATCTGTGCCACGTCGAGTGCGTCGGTGCTGATATCTAATGCATCAACTTCAGCATCCTCAAACTCATAAGCACAGGCGATAGCAATACAGGCACTGCCCGTACACAAGTCGAGTACGCGGTTAACCGGCTTATTATATAACCAAGGGCTAAAACGATTCGCTATCATCTCTGCAATAGGAGAACGAGGAACCAGCACTCGCTCGTCGACAAAGAACTCCAGTCCGGCAAACATCGCTTTGTTAGTCAGGTAAGGAACGGGTAAACGCTCTCTGACTCGGCGAATGATAAGCTCTACAATCTTATGCTTCTCTGAGCTGGTAAGGTTTGAAAGTATGACTTGCTGTCCAATCTCTTCAGGCAAATGTAGGGCATGAAAGACCAGCGCAATTGCTTCATCCCACGCATTATCAGTTCCATGACCATAATAAATATTGGCATCATTAAAACGACTAACAGCCCAGCGCAGCATATCACCAATTGTACTCAATTCAGTCACAGCTTCATCTACGAAAATCTTATCCAAAACTCACTCCAGCATGATAATTCCACCTTATTGTAACTGAACTCTATTCATATGGCATCGGATTCAATAAAATAGGGGGAGGAATAGATAATTAATCACTATGATTTGACTCATAGTTGCTAATAGCTGCTTAATCAAGCACAGCTACGGCGTTCAAATCGACAGCCCAGAACAGTAAATTGAGATATGAACAAAAAAATTAACACCGAAGATCAAGCACTGTTTTCGACGCTAACTGAAGGGATTAAACCCTTGAAGCAGGATAAGCGTCATTTTAGAATGCCTTCAAAAGATAAAAAACAGATAGAAGATAAAGAGCAACAGCTTCACGCCGACAGCTATTTTTCAGATACTTATCAACCTCACCTTCCCGATGAAGGCGCCATGCGTTGGAGTCGAGATGACGTGGACAGCTTTGAGGTAAAACGATTACGTCGGGGCGATTACCAACCGGACTTGTTACTCGACCTTCATGGTCTGCGGCAATCAGAAGCCAAACTTGAACTGGCAGCATTAATTCAGGCATGCATAAGGCAACAATCCCATTGCTGCTGTGTGATGCATGGACATGGTACCGGCATTCTGAAGCAAAACATTCCCATGTGGTTAGCCCAGCACCCTCATGTGATGGCCTTTCATAAAGCCCCTAAAGAATGGGGTGGCGATGCGGCACTATTGGTACTTATCGATATCGGCGACGTGCCATATAGAAGGTAGAACGACTTGTTCAAGGAAGAGTTGGGAAGAGTGAGAATTGAAAGTCGTGAGTGATGGTTCAAAACAAACGAATCGATTGGGAACCATAGATGATTCTGGTTGGCGACATCTCGCAAAACTCAGAATCATCCTGACTCATATCTTATTTCGTAGCTCGTAGCTCGTAGCTCAGGACTAACTTACAGTGTGAGGATTATGCTGCCACACCAACGACGCTTGCTCACAATGCTTATCGATTAAGGTCAAACCTGAGGTTGCAAATAAAGGCGGCTCAGTTCCTGCCACTAACTCACTGACCATATACCCCAACAGAGGCATGTGAGCAATCACCAACACCTTATCAGCCTTATATTGCTCGGCATAAGCAAGCGTTAAATCGGCCGCCGTACTTGGATCGCCGGAGGGAACTAATTCGTCGAGCACTAACCACTTTCTGGGCTCAGGAAAGTGTTTACTCACTTCTTGCCAACTCTGTTGCGCTCTTAAATAGGGGCTGACCAAGACGAGATCGAACTCAGTAACCGTTCTCGCCAACCAGTTACTCATCTGTGAGGTGTGGTAACGTCCAGTCTCTGTAAGCACTCGCTCTCTATCAGAATGAGCAAGATAACCCGCTTCACCATGTCGCATTAAAAATAGCTGCATACTACTCTCGCTACTCATTTTTCTTATTTCTTTATACGCCAATTGTAGCCTTAAACACAGTTAGGACAAACCAAAAATAAGTTATTAATTAGTCGAATAGACGAAGAGACATTTGCCAAAGCCAGATAAGGAGACCAATAT
>SDWK01000322.1 GCA_004195335.1 Shewanella sp. | reverse complement strand
TGTTGCTCGCAACGAGTGAAGAACATAGTTATTCTACGTTTAAGCTCGTTAACACGGCATCAGATGCGCTAAAACTCGCCTTTCAGGAGTGTTTTTGGCTGCCTACTTCTGCGTTGAATGGCTTCAGAAGGGATCACCATTTCCTCATCCATTCGCCTTGAATTAGTTGCCAAAAAGACTCTGAGTAGATCACTTTCTTATACCGATTGGTATTAGCGCGTTTATCACGGATCATGGCCAGCTAAGATTAAAACTGCTTTAATAGTGATTGGTGTTGAATTTTCTTAAGGTTGTTATGGCTTTTACTGTGTTAGATCTTATCTCATTTGTCTGTTTTATCTGTTGCTGGGTCGGTTATACCTCCTTTGCACGTCGCAAAGCCAAGACCACAAATTGTATTGCCCGTTGTCTGCATAAACATCGAATTCATTGGATGAATGAGTTGATGACTCGTGAGATGAGAGTAGGTGAAGCGGCATTACTCGCCAATCTTGAACGTAATATTACCTTCTTTGCCTCGACAACCATGTTGGTGCTTGCCGGTGTATTGACATTATTTGCTCAGGTTGAGCGCTTAGAGGCTGTGATCGCTTCAATCCCCTATACGGCGACTCCTAATGATGCCCTGATCCAACTGAAATTGAGTGTATTGACCTTCATTTTCGTGATGGCCTTTTTCCAGTTTACCTGGTCGATGCGTCAATATGGTTTTCTTAATGTGATGGTCGGAGCCGCACCCATTGACCCAACGGGCGGTGCAGATGAGAAGCTTCGCTGTTATGCAAAACAGATGGCGATAGTGCAAGATCAAGCCGCTCATTCATACAACTATGGACTCCGAGCCTATTACTTTGCGATGGCCGTCTTGAGCTGGTTTTTTCATCCGGCCCTGTTTATCGTGGCCAGTCTGTTTGTGGTCTATACCCTATATGCGCGGGAGTTTAACTCTAAGGCGGTGGTGGCTATCACATCGGGAATGCAGGTGTTAGACGAGCAGGAAGAGAAAAAAATAGCCGCACGATCGAAGTGAGCAGCTCCTAAGGTTGCGCCGTAAGATACTGGCGGTGACACGAACACCGGCATGAAGTTAAAGGTGCTTAACTGCTAACTTGTGAAAGTTATGAAGCTTGATTGGGACAGATAAGGATATTGTTATGCAGATAGATGGACATCATGGATTAACCTATATAGCGGCAAGGTTAGCTGGTTTTACGGCATATGATGCACAGGTTATCGCCTATAGCGCCCAATATGTTGATGATGCAACCAATTGGGGTGTTCTCCGATTCGATAACGGAGCCATGTATTTCGGATAACGGTATCTGTGGCATCGTTACCCGAACTGTTATCTGCAATGATTGATTGCAATGATTGATTAGAATGAGTATTAGCTCGTCAGATAGTGAGCTTCGAACTCTTCGGCGCTGGTCGGTTTGCCGTATAAATAGCCCTGACCATAATCACACTCTTCATTGCGGATAAACCTATCTTGCTCTTGTGTTTCAACCCCCTCGGCAATCACATGTAGATTAAGCTTCTTACCCATGGCGATAATGGCCCTGGTGAGTTCCCTGTCTTGCTGATTCTTCTCCAGATTGGTAATAAAGCAGCGATCGATTTTTAGGGTGTTAAATGAGTATTTCTGCAGATAGCTTAATGAAGAGTACCCGGTACCGAAATCATCGAGGGAGATACGTATTCCCAGAGCTTGTAATTTTTTAATCGAGTCATGAGCTAAGTGTTCATCCTGTAACAGAATTCCTTCGGTGATCTCGAGTTCTAACGAGCTGGCTGGTAATTGGTACAGGGTGAGCAGATCGGCGATATGATCGGCAAAGTTTAGCGCCCTGAACTGAAGTGGCGATATGTTGATGGCAATTCTAAACTCTCTTTGCTGTACGGCTTGCCAATGTGCTGCCTGTGCCAATGCACTATGGAGTACGAAGTTACCTATCTCGATAATCTGACCATTACGCTCGGCTAAATTAATAAACTTGTCTGGAGGTACCTGTCCCAAGACGGGGTTGCGCCATCGCAGCAGAGCCTCTGCGCCGAGTATTTTATGTGTCTTTAAGCAGACTAAAGGTTGATAGTTCAGATATAACTCTCGATTATTTAGCGCATCGACCAGATGAGACTCCAGTTGATATCGCTGCTCTATCTTTGACTGAGTATCTTGATTGAAAAAGCTATAACTGGCGCCTTCGGTTTTACTTATGCTCATGGCGGCGCTGGATTTTTGCAGTAACTCTTCTGCCGTGTTTGCATCAGTTGGGTACTGGGCAACCCCCATACAGGAGGGAACCGTAATGGTGAACCCTGCAAGAGTAAAAGGGGCGTTACAGCAGGCTAATATTTTAGGAATGAGTTCCAGCTCATTGCTCGCCGTTTTTCTATGAGAATGGGCGATGACAAATTCAGAGCCGGCAATTCGGGCGATTAAGGTATCCTTATCTAAGTACTGTTTTACTCTTTGGCTAAATTGAGCAAGCACTTTATCGCCGATGAGATAGCCATAACTGTCGTTAATCGATTTGAATTTTCGCAGACTAAAACAGAGTACCGTGACAGTTTGTGTCGCTTTGCTCTGTTTCAGCATTTGAGTCAGCGAATCGAGCAGGCTAACACGCTTAGGGAGCCCCGTGAGTTCATCATAGATTTTACTGTATTCGAGGGTATATTCTGCCGAAGTTCTGTTCTCTATCTCCCGGATAAGTTTTGTGCTCAGTTCGGCCAACTCATGGGTTCTGATCTGCACTTTTTTATCGAGGGTTTGGTTCAGGTGTCGCAGTTTTTCCTGCTGGTATAAGGTGGCAAGATTGGTGACTACCGCTTCTTGAAATCGGGCTAACAGGTGCCTAAATTTATGGCTGTAATGATGGTCCTTATTGTCGAGCATACATATGGTACCGAAGGGGGTGTTATCGGGCCAGAGTAAGGGCAAGCCACAGTAGGCTATCATGCCGAGTTTTATATCTGGGTTATGATCCCAGTAGCTGTCTTTTAAGGCATTGGGAATGTGTAACTCAGCGTTTTGGGCAATAACCGTTTCGCAGTAAAGGCCATTGCCTAAGTTATCGTTGTCGTGGCGATGATAGGGGTTCCCGGTGCTCTTGCTGCTGGCAAATACCTCCATTTTATTGTCATTTTTGTGTATTCGCATAATGAGCACGGCTGGCGTATTAACAATCTCAGAGATCAGATCCAGTGTCTGCTGCCAGCTATTGAAAATATCATCGGGCACGCATATCTCGGCGGTATGAACCGATATGTCATTCAGCACATCATCGTCTTGTAAATACCGTTCCTTGGTCTTGTTCATCATCTTGCAACTGTCCTTTGCGATTGACTCCCATTAGTAAACTATAGCTGCTTTATTGAAGACTGGTAAGGGCTTAGCTCATGCCCTTAAAGGTTATTTTTGACTATTCACCTTGTGGGTTATGCGTTATTTATCTATGTATAAAGCTTGGATTAGACATTTGAGGTTTATCTTTGGTTTAGGCTGTTTGAGTTAGGCTGCAGATACCCGATAAAAGGGGACCCGTAGCCAAAACTCAAAGAGGGGAGTCGATGGGCATTGCCTTATGATAGGGCTGGCACTAGCTCGCTTGTTCCAGAGCCTGCGAGACATCGGCAATGATGTCATCGATATGTTCGATACCGACTGAGATCCGGATCAAATCCTCACTTACGCCAGCCTTAGCCAGTTCGGTTGCATCTAACTGTCTGTGGGTGGTCGAAGCCGGATGGCAGGCAAGGGATTTAGCATCGCCGATGTTGACCAACCGCAATATCATTTTAAGGCCATCGATAAAGTGTCCGCCAGCGATTTTACCGCCACCTGCTTGAGTCGATTTTATTCCAAAACTGATGATCCCAGAGGCTTTACCACCGGTGATCTTGTGGCAGTTATCCTGGAAGGGGCTATTGGGAAGTGCCGCATAATTGACCCAACTCACCTTGGGGTGCTGTTCTAGGTAATGGGCTAAGGCCAGCGCGTTGCTGCAATGACGTTCCATTCTCAGTGATAGCGTTTCCAGGCCCTGTAGCAGCAGGAAGGCGCTCTGAGGTGCAAGTGCCGCTCCGGTATTACGCAACGGTACGACGCGGCAGCGACCGATAAAGGCGGCAGGTCCAAAGGCCTGAGTGTAAACCACACCGTGGTAGGAAGGGTCTGGTTCGTTCAGAAGCGCGAAACGAACTGGCTCAGCGCTCCAGTCAAATTTGCCTGAGTCGATAATCACGCCGCCAATGGTCGTGCCATGGCCGCCGATATACTTTGTTAGTGAGTGAACAACGATATCGGCGCCAAAATCAAACGGCTTACACAGTACCGGGGTTGCCACGGTATTATCGACAATCAGAGGCACGCCATGCTTATGGGCGATAGTGGCCAGATGCTCAAGGTCGACAATATTACCCGCTGGGTTACCGATAGACTCACAAAAAAGTGCCTTGGTATTGTCATCGATCAAAGCTTCCAAACCGTCGAAGTCATCGAAACCTGCCATGCGTACTTCCACCCCTTGGCGTGGCAAGGTGTGGGCAAACAAGTTGTAGGTACCACCGTAGAGTTGACTGGTACTGACTATATTGTCGCCGACCTGAGTCAGTGCCTGAATGGCATAGGTTATTGCAGCCATACCAGATGCCAATGCTAGTGCACCAACCCCTCCCTCAATGGCGGCTAATCGCTGCTCTAACACATCGGTGGTGGGATTCATTATTCGGGTGTAGATGTTACCCGGTACTTTGAGATCGAAGAGATCGGCGCCATGTTGGGTATTATCGAAGGTATAGGAGGTCGTCTGGTAGATGGGCACCGCCGCCGCTTTAGTCGTCGCTTCAGATTCATATCCGTGGTGAAGCGCCAATGATTCGAGTTTCATATTGTCTCTTCCTATTCCTTTGTGTGAAAGTCGAACATAACAAATAGACGTCTAGAAGTCTAAACTTTTATTTACCTGTCTAATAAAAAACATAAGTCATGGAAAAATAAGCAATCTCACAATTATTTTCATTGCTTACATAAGCTTACTTACCAAGCGGCCGATAACAATGATACAACTATGAATGTTGTGTTGCAGTTTATTAAGGGATCGCTATGAACGTGTCAGGAATGAACTTGAATAATTCATCTTCCAGCGGGGGGATTAGCCAAGCTAAGGTCGAATCTTCCACAAAACCGCTTGCTGAAGGAGGAAGTGACCCCTCTCAGGGAGCAACTCCTGCTCAAGGCGATAGCCGCGTTTCCATCTCCAAAGAGGGAAGAGATGCACTGGCCTCTGAGTCGGGGAGCAAGCTCCATGCTCAATCAGCGGAAGCTCAATCGACGGAGGCTTCAGAGAAGCCTAAGAAAAAAATTGATGAGATGATAGAAGCTGCGAAGGAGAAACTCGAGAAGCTTAAACAGGAGCTTAAAGAGTTGGCAGGTGATAAGAGCGAGGCTGGCGAAAAGAAACGTGATGCATTGGAGTCAGAAATTGCTGTAGTTACGGCTCAACTCATGGATCTGACTAATATGAAAATTGAGCTGGAGAGAAAAGAGCAAGCGGGAATCGCTTAATCGAGAGGCTTTTATTGTTATCAATCTGAGGCCTCCTATTTTTCTATTTTATTCTTGTATTTAGGAGTACATTTGACGGCATTATCTGCCAGCTGTGTATGAGAAAGAAGAGTTAAATGCATAACCAAATTGTAAAAGGCACCTTAGTTCGGTGGAAGGACGACAAAGGCTTCGGTTTTATTGAACTTGAAACAGGTTCAGAGTCGCAAACCGATGTCTTTATTCATGTATCCCAACTTAGGCATATGAGCCGGAGGCCACAGGAAGGAGATACCATCTTCTTTCAAATTGAGCATAAACCCGGCGGTAAACTCAATGCTATTGAGGCGAACATCGAAGGTGTCGAAGTCAAAGCTGATGCGGATGTAGAAGGTCAAACACGGGGCCAAGCTAAATCTATGCCTAAACACAGTACGCCAATCAGGCCTATTCTCTACCGCATAGGGATCATGATGGTCGTGCTGGCCATCGCCAGTTTTGCTTACAATCGTGTCATCGCCCCCTTTCTTGCCAGCTCTTCGACATCGGATCATGCGCTGATAGAGGCTGTTGCTGATGATTCCTTGCAACAGACTCAAGGTACTCTTGAGAAAGCTACTGCGCAAAAAGGTACTTCACAG
>SDWK01000302.1 GCA_004195335.1 Shewanella sp. | reverse complement strand
GCCGATACTCCTTTTGAGGCGGAGAGTACGTTATCTGGATTTTTGGCTGCTGACACGTCAGGGATCTCATACATAGCGAGCTCGGGAAAACGTTTGCTGTTACTTTCCCACCACCAGTTTTTAACTACACCAGCCTTCGCTTTACCAGCTTTAACGGCACCACAGGTTGCTCCGTGGTTTTTAGTTGCTATCGCAGCTAGACCTTGAGTTGCCGCTTTGGCACTGGATTCACCAGAACTCGAACCGACAGCATAAGCAATCTTAGTTGGACTGCCACTAAGGATTGCAACTGGATCTTCAGTCTTTGGATAAACTAATACACCAGCATAAAACTCTTTACCATTACTTGCCTGTACCAAGCCCTCACCGAGTCCTCTGGCTCGGATTATTGCTTGTACGAAAGATCCAACGAAAACCAGTGCAGGTTTGCCGCTGGAAAATTCATTTAGTATTTGTGGGTAACTGTTTGCTATACGGGGTCTGATCTGAAGTCCTGACTTTTGGCTCAGTTCTGTGGTAATTATTTTGGCCTTTTCAGCCTTGGCTTTCCAGCCAGGAGAAAACCAAAGGTCGATAGTATCTGCAGCCATGGTGACACTACTAAATGTAGTGGCAAGCAGAAGTGTTAATGTGCGAATTAATATTTTCATGGAATTCCTCTAGTTTATTTGATATTGAGCACGTAAAGGTGTTCTTTTATTCTATATCCTAAAGCTAATCAAATATAATCTGTTGTATCAGTATTGGCAATATGCTGTTTACGTTATTTGAATAAGTGTGACTAAATACATCATTAAATTTAATCTTACTGTGTTATTAAAATGCGAACCTTACAAAATAAGGGAAGAAAAACAAACTGGTGATATAGAGGTGTACATGGCTACAAAATATGATTCTACAACTCATTCTCATTCCAACAAAGGACTGTTGATAATTTTTGGCAGTATGGTTTTTACACTGGTAAGTGCAGTTTTTTTTGCACTCGGTTTTATCTTGCCCTCGCAAGTGAGTTCTTCATTAGAAGAAGAGCTCAATGGTCGCATGCTCCCAAGTGTTCGCATCGCCGTAGAAGAGTCAGGCGTGGCTATCAAGGCCGAATTAGTCGCAAAAAGGCAAGCCAGCCTCGCACTTGCAAATGAATCCTTTGTTCAAGCAAACAAAGCTAAAGCTCAGGCTCAGCTTAAGACGCTGCTGCCATTAGTTGAAAACTATGATTTTGATACGGCAAAGCAGATACTGGTGGATACGGTCGATGCTGATAAGAGCATTGTGGCCATACGTTACCGTTTACAGTCCGGTGACGAGTTTAATGTTATTGGTGATAGTGCATTAGAAGGTGCGATTTCATTTGAAGCGAAAGAGATAAATAGTTTTGCGGATCTAGAAATTATTTTGCAGGTCTCTCCTAACCAGTTAGAACAGGCTGAAGAGGCAGAGAGAAAATCTTTTGCCAAGATAGAGCAGCAGATGGTTCTAGCGAACCAAGCATTAGAACAGCGAATTTTAAATGATTCCAATACCATGAAAGTCAATACCATTGATTCTTTGCGTGTACGGGTCTGGTTGTTTGCCGCTATAGCTGCCGTTTTGATCGTGTTGGTTATCCTTTTCGAGATGCAGAGACTGGTTATCAAGCCGTTATTGAGAACTAAACAATATTTATTGACGATTTCGGAAGGCGATCTGACCCAAGATCTGGATTATGCCAGCAAAAATGAAATTGGTGAAATGGCCGAGGCGATGAACACCATGGTCAAGAAACTAAGGCGGATTGTGGCAGAGATTAACACTTCGGCTGCAACATTAGCGAGTCACTCTGACACCATGAGTCAGAGTGCTAGTGGTGTCGTTCAGGGAGCGCGCGAACAGACGAATCAAGCTACTCAGGCCGCAATGGCGATCAATGAGTTGTCTGTATCTTTCGGGGAAGTTGCTCGCAGTAGTAATGGTGCTTCAGAATCTGCAGGTTTAGCATCAAAACAAGCTCAATCAGGCCGGGATATAGTGTCACAAACTGCCAGCGGCATGAATGTTATTGAGACAACAGTATCAGATTCATCGGCTTTGATCAGCGAACTCAGCCGAAGAGGGGATGAGATCAGTAGTGTCGTCAGTGTCATTAATGGTATTGCAGAGCAGACAAACCTGTTAGCACTCAATGCCGCTATTGAAGCTGCACGAGCTGGAGAGCAAGGGCGCGGTTTTGCAGTCGTTGCAGATGAAGTTAGGACATTGGCTGGCCGCACAAGCACGGCGACTCAAGAAATAATACAGATGGTTGATCGGATTCAGGTCGATACTGCTAAGTCAGTAAAAAGCATGGGGACAGTAAACAGCCAGGTCAATAATGGAGTGGTGTTGGCCGAAAATGCGCTCGCGGCGATGGAAGGGATGGTTGATTCATCAGATGATAGTATGCAAATGGCAGTGAGCATTGCAACAGCAGTGGAGCAACAATCCATCACGGCAAATGAAGTTTCCAGCAATGTGGAGAGCATGGCCATGGTTAGCAGACAAACCGAGGAAGCGAGCACATCAATGCAGACCTCTGCCCAAGAACTGGCGCAGTTAGGTATAGAGCTCAACAAGACCATTTCATGGTTTAAAGTTAATTAAACTGATTCTCTTGTTGTTTATAACTGCTTACTGAAAGTGAACCCTCAGGGGTTCGCTTTTTTGTTGGTCAAATTCATTACGACCAATATGTAGGGATCCCTCTGGGGCTGAGTAAATTTTAGTGATACTAGTTCGGTTTGGGATATTTGCTCATATTGGAAGCTCCAAAGTGGGTAATGACCTCATAACTCGCTTTGTCTAAAACAGTTTAGCTTTTCCATAATGCTGAATCGAAGAGGTGACAATCGTGTGTAAACGCGGCTGTGATCTTCCAAAATAGGGATGTTTTGGCAGAGCCTCCATTGAAGGATTTACGGCGACTCACAGAAGTGTTTACACATTTGGCGAGCCGCAGGCTATAGATCACATTGAAACTAGATTATTCAGCGAACTATCTAAGCAACAAAAGCTGTCCAATGAACCCAATCTAAAAAGATACTTGAAACTTGTTATCAGACAAGTGAATAAAAGCTAAATAAAAGATGATAATGGCTTATCTCTAATCCACCAGATTTTTCACCATAAAGTATTTGCAGCCTGTTTTTGGGTAGGCTTCTTGGGTCCATTTGAGTGTGTAGCCTCTGGCTTCGTAGAAGGGGCGGGCTTGGAAGTTTAGGGTGTCGAGGACGGCGAAGACGCAGCCGCGTTCGATGGCTATGGCCTCGGCTTCTGCCAAAAGCTGACTGCCTATGTTCTGCCCTCTTAGTGTCTCACTCACCCATAGATTGTCTATCTGCAACCAGTTACCGAATGTCCGAGCCGAAAAGCCTGCCAATAACTCTCCTGTTTCGCCTTCGAGTTTGAGCCCCAGAGGTAAACGCTCTGAGACTTCCCAGCGCTGCCAGTTGAACTCGGCAATCTTATTTTCGACGGCATTGGCAAATTCTTTACTGTCGTCGTGTATAAAAGTAGGGCTCATTAGCTTTTCCATATTGATTAATCTTGTGCACAGCATAAACTAGGTTTAGTTATGTGATAAGTGCATATCAATCATATTGAAATGAATATTATGCATAGCATGATGCATCGTCTTGACATGGACGGGTTGTGAGTGCAACTCATATTGGAACATATTGGAATGAAATTCATGCATAATAAGCTGCATCGTCTTGACTTGAATCTGTTGAAACTGTTCAACGCTCTCTATCTTCATCGTAATGTTTCCGTGGCGGCGGAGTCGATGAACCTGAGTCAGTCGGCGTTCAGTCATGCGCTAGCCAGGTTACGGGGGCAACTCGATGATGAGCTGTTTATTCGTAGTCGGGCGCAGATGATCCCCACGCGATATGCCGACAGTATCCATGAGCCGATAGCTGAAGTGTTGTCGACCTTAGGCCGTTGTTTTGCTCCACAGACGGACTTTGTGCCACAAGAGAGTCGGCATGAGTTTAATCTTGCGGTCACCGACTTTACGGCGCTGTTGATGATGTCGCGCCTGATGGCGCACTTAGAACGGCATGCCCCTCTGATGCGCATCAACTTGACCTCTCGCAGTGAGAAACTGCCTCTGGCCGCATTCGAGGCGGGAGAGCTGGACTTTGCCTTGGGGTATTCTCATTTTGATGAGACACAAACCCCAATGATTAATCAATGGATCTGGTGGGAAGACCGTTACTGTACGATAGCGAGCGATAAGCTTGAAAGTATGGATCTGAAGACCTTTCTCTCACGTAGGCATATTTTGGTCTCGCCCTGGGGGGAGAGTACCGGAGTGGTGGATGAACAGTTGAGTAAGCTGGGGTTGCAGCGAGATATCGCCTTGCAGCTGCCCAATGTGATGAATGCTCCATTTGTGGTGGCCAGATCGGATCTGCTACTCACTTTACCTAAATTTGCGGCGCAGGCATTACAGGGAGCCTTGCCTGTCAAACAGTTCGATGTTCCTATCGAAATGCCGACATACAGGCTGAAACTATTTACCTATAAACCGAGTCAGAATACGCCGGAAAATGTTTGGATGAGAGAGCAACTACAATCCCTGTTCCAATTTCAATAGCCCCCGGCAACCTGACTGTTTGTGGTTGTCTCTGCCGGCTTGAATATATTTTACCCGTTCGAAGAGATTCTAAACATGATATTGGTGATGGTGGAGGGGATCGGGTACACTACCGCCTTTGTCAGCCAAATAAGAACTATTAATGGAAACTTTCTACAGTCTTTATCCAGTGATTAAGCATCTTCATTTGACTCTAGTCGCGGCTAGCGTCTTGTTTTTTCTAGTACGTTTTGTATTGCATCTGCGTCAATCTCCAATCATGGACAAGAAGCTGGTTAAAATTGCTCCTCATGTGATCGACACCCTCTTATTATTATCAGGCTTGCTCCTTTGTTTTCTTATTAAGCAGTATCCTTTTGTCGATCCTTGGTTAACTGAAAAGTTAGGGGCTGTCGTTGCCTATATCTTCCTTGCGACGATTGCTTTGAAGGTACAAAAAAGTACTTTGTTTAAAGTCTTTGCTGCATTGGGTGCGATTGGTTGGATAGTTTACGCTGCGAAATTGGCTATGTTTAAACAAGCGATGCTATTAATATAATGACCATTTTCACATTGAAAGAGACGATACAGCTTCCCGAATCGGCGTTTGAAATAACCGAACATTTGGGATTCACCAAAGTCGAGTCTGCTAAATGGGCTTGGCTTGAGATCGCCGGTGCAGTATTGAGCCATTATGTTGTGGATAGACATGAGAGATTAGATGGCTTATTGCACTGGTTCTATCAAGATCTCGGCTTCTGTGCTCGAGAGTCTTATTTCAGTGTTGAGGCTGCCGATCTCGGTGCTTGTGTTATCACCCGTCAGGGAAATAGTACAACGTTGGCGACGGTGCTTATGTTATTGGCCAAACAATTGGATCTTAATCTTGAGCCTCTTCTGCTACCTGGAACCACGATTCTTTGTAGCCGAATAGACGATGAGGTTTGCTATATCGATCCCTTGACTGGCGATCTGCTGACTCGCCATCAACTGCATGCTTTGGTGAGGGGGGAGCTGGGTAATAGTGCGCCTTTTAAGCCGAGTTACTTAAAGCCTGCGAGCCTAAAGCGCCTGATATCGAGGATGATACATGAGCTTAAGGCTGGTAGCATTGTCTCACATCAGTTTGAGCCAGCTATGGAGTGCTGTAACTTGTTACTGCAGTGGCATGAGGATGACCTCAACCTTAACCGTGAACGCGCCTTTATCGCGCAGCAGTTAGGGTGTATCAGCGTGGCGGCTGCCGATCTGAAACATTTTGTTGATAATAGCCCGCATGATCCTGTGATTGAGTTAGTTAAGATACAACTGAAAGAGCTCAAAAAGGAACAAGAGATCTATCATTAGTCTCCACTCGAGTTATCTCAAGATGGGGCAAGGTGAGAAGTGATGAAGCTGCAGGACTGGTAATTGAAATTCTTAAAATTATGAATTTAAATGTTATCCTGTCGTTTTCATCTTATCGCCTCTTCTAAACTTGAATTCTGCCACAAAAAATTCGCTAGATTTCATCTGAAAAATAATCAACATGATAAGTGCCATCAAACAAAAATAATAATTAAAGCAAAATGTTGAATAGGGAGTTAGCATCAAATGAGTAATACTGCTTTAGTGACGAATGATGC
>SDWK01000941.1 GCA_004195335.1 Shewanella sp. | reverse complement strand
GTGTATAAGAGACAGTACTCATACTTAGCGTATTTAAGAACCAAAGTGCCTCTCTTAAGCATGTGTAAAATGACACATGCTTACATTAGTTCAGAAAAGTAACCTAGCTAACATCTCTATGGGGCTAATGCCTCACGGGTAAACTCACTCGCATCACATTGAGGACAGTCGGGAATCACACCTGGAAACTCGATTCTCATCTCATGACCACAGTGAGTACAGACCATGATGCCCTGTCCCACAATCTCACCACTCATGTAATGACCTTGATGCTTAAAATCTTGAATAACTTCGTGCCATTCAATCTGACTTCTATCGGTAATTCCACTCAGCCAATGCCAAAGAGTGTTTTCTACGGTGATCATAGTTGCACTATGACTGAGGTCGGTATCATTTTTTTCTTTAAGATAAGCAGCTATATCACGTTTTAAAAATTGCTCGACTAAAGCTAACTCATTCTCTTTTGCTCGTTCTTTTAAAGAAAGGTACTCCTTACTGCTTGTGATAATGTTGAATAACTTCTTTACAGTCATAGTATTATCGTCAGAATAATCAGATTTCACTTGTGTAATTAAGGCTTCATACAGCGCCAGTAACTCCGTACTTTTTTTACTCATACTTAATACTCCTTCATCTGAACCTTTTTAATGACTCACTTCTAGTTTATTCTATGCAGATCTAACTCGCGCGGTAAGTGCGCAAGATCAAATAATGGGCTACATGGCCGGGAAATATTGATGCAAGAGCAATATCAACCTTCAGAAATTGAAGCTAAAGTGCAACAGCACTGGCAAGACAAGAAAACATTTGAAGTCACCGAAGATGAAAACAAGGAGAAATTCTACTGTCTCTCTATGTTTCCTTATCCTTCTGGCCGGCTACACATGGGTCATGTACGTAACTACACCATAGGCGACGTTGTCGCTCGTTACCAGAGACTTCAGGGAAAAAATGTATTGCAGCCTATCGGTTGGGATTCATTTGGTTTGCCTGCCGAAAATGCGGCGATTAAAAATAGCACTGCTCCGGCACCCTGGACTTACGAAAACATTGATTACATGAAAAACCAGCTTAAAATGCTGGGTTTCGGCTATGACTGGAGTCGTGAAATTGCGACTTGCACTCCTGAATATTACCGTTGGGAACAGTGGTTTTTCACTAAGCTTTTTGAAAAAGGCTTAGTTTATAAGAAAACCGCTTCTGTAAACTGGTGCCCGAACGATGAAACCGTTTTAGCCAATGAACAGGTGCAAGATGGTTGCTGCTGGCGTTGTGACACGCCTGTGGTACAAAAAGAGATCCCTCAGTGGTTCATTAAGATCACCGATTACGCCGAAGAGCTTTTAAATGACATCGACAAGCTCGATGAGTGGCCTGAGCAAGTTAAGACCATGCAACGTAACTGGATTGGTCGCAGTGAAGGCATCGAGATGACTTTCCAAGTTGTCGATAGCGAAGAAACATTCGATATCTACACCACACGTCCAGACACAGTGATGGGCGTTACCTATGTCGCAGTTGCAGCTGGCCATCCTTTGGCAGAAAAAGCCGCAGCTAACAATCCTGAGCTTGCCGCATTTATCGAAGAGTGCAAGAACGCCGACACCACCGAAGCCGCTATGGCAGCAATGGAAAAGAAAGGTGTCGCAACCGGTCTGTATGCCATTCATCCACTAACAGGTAAGCAAGTACCAATCTGGGCAGCTAACTTCGTATTGATGAACTACGGTACTGGCGCTGTCATGTCAGTTCCAGCTCATGATCAGCGTGATTACGAGTTTGCGGTTAAGTATGGCTTAGCAATCGAAGGCGTTATCAAGCCAAGTGATAGTGAACTCGATATTAGTGAAGAAGCTTATACCGAGAAGGGCCTAGTGTTTAACTCAGGTGACGCTTTCCCTGAGCTGGACGGCCTAGACTTCCAAGCCGCATTCGATGCTATCGATGCTAGGCTAACAGCTGAAGGTAAAGGTAAACGTCAGGTTAACTTCCGTCTACGTGACTGGGGTGTATCTCGTCAGCGTTACTGGGGAGCGCCAATCCCTATGGTCACCCTTGCTGACGGCACTGTCGTTCCAACACCAGAAGATCAACTACCGGTCATTCTTCCTGAAGATGTAGTCATGGATGGGATCCAAAGCCCAATCAAGGCAGACAAAGAATGGGCTAAGACTCAGGTTAATGGTCAGGAAGCCTTTAGAGAAACTGATACCTTCGATACCTTTATGGAATCATCGTGGTACTACGCGCGTTACTGTAGCCCTCATGCCGATGAGATGTTAGATCCGGCAAAGGCTAACTATTGGTTGCCAGTGGATCAATATATCGGTGGTATTGAGCATGCATGTATGCACTTACTTTACTTCCGCTTCTTCCACAAATTACTGCGTGATGCCGGTCTGGTAAATTCAGATGAGCCAGCGAAACGTCTACTCACTCAAGGTATGGTATTAGCCGATGCTTATTACTATAACAATGAGAAAGGCGCACGCGTTTGGGTCTCTCCATCAGATGTGACCGTACAGGAAACAGATGATAAAGGTCGTACAGTTAAAGCCATTGACAGCGAAGGTCATGAGCTTGTTTATACTGGTATGAGCAAGATGTCTAAGTCTAAAAATAATGGCATCGACCCTCAAGAGATGGTCGACAAATATGGTGCCGATACTGTTCGCTTATTTATGATGTTTGCCGCGCCGCCAGAGCTGACACTTGAATGGCAAGAGTCGAGTGTTGAAGGCGCACATCGCTTCATTAAGCGTTTGTGGAAAGTGGCTCATGACCACGTAGCTAAAGGTGCGACCGTATCATTAGACATTAAGTCTCTTGATGCTAAGCAAAAAGAGCTACGCCGTGAGTTGCATAAGACTATAGTGAAGGTCGGTGATGATATTGAACGTCGTCAGATGTTCAATACCGCTATCGCATCTGTTATGGAGCTGATGAATCGCCTTCAAAAAGCACCAACTGAAACTGAGCAAGACAGAGCTTTGATGCAAGAAGCACTATCGGCTGTCGTACGTCTGCTTTATCCTATCATTCCACACACTAGCTTTACCTTGTGGAACGACCTTGGAAATTCAGAAAACATCGAAGATGTACGCTGGCCTGAAGCCGATCAGTCGGCGCTAGTTGAAGATAGCAAACTGATTATCGTTCAGGTAAACGGTAAGCTACGCGCTAAAATTACGGTTCCGGCGGATGCAACGAAAGAGGCTGTCGAGGAACAAGGTTTGGCAGAGGAAGGTGTAGTTAAACACACCGAAGGTAAAACGGTTCGCAAAGTGATCTACGTACCGGGCAAGTTGCTCAACATCGTGGCTAACTAGATAGTTGACGAAAAAGTGACATCACCAAAAGGAAGAAATGCCTAACTAATGCTAATTAAACGCATATGTTTCGCAATAATGGCATTGAGCATTTTGCTCAGTGCCGGTTGCGGCTTTAAACTTCAGGGAAGCTACTCTATCCCAGAGCAGCTAAGAACCCTACACCTTACTAGTCAAGATGAGTATAGCGAGCTGACTCGTCTGGTTCGTGAGCGCTTACGTCTACACAGTATTTCACTTGTTGAGGAGTCGGACGAAGTACCAACCTTAAATATTTTGCGGGACTCACTGGATAGATCGACCCTCTCTCTTTATCCAACGGGTAATGTGGCTGAGTATGAACTGACTTATCACGTTAAGTTCGCAGTAAACTTGCCAGAGAGTGAAGCACAGATATTCGAAGTTGATATTCATCGAGATTACCTCGATGATCCACGCACAGCGTTAGCAAAAAGCCGAGAGATGGAACTGCTCTTAAAAGAGATGCGCATCCAGGCTGCTGACCAGATGATACAGACGCTAGCATCGATAGAGATAAAATGATGGCGAGTTCTGCATCCTGTTTACAGATTAACTATCTCGGCTCATTTTTTCAGATTGAGGTTTATTGATGAGGGTCTATCCAGATCAGCTTGCCCATCATCTCAAACCGCTGCAACAGTGCTATCTCATATTTGGCGATGATCCTTGGCTATGTGAAACAAGCCGTGCCCAGATATATGCTCAAGCTAAACGTGATGGTTTTGAAGAGAAAGTTCAACTTACACAAGAGAACAATTTTAACTGGAATGAGTTAGTTGACGAGTGGCAAGCGATGAGCTTGTTTTCGAGCAGGAGAGTCATCGAACTCACACTTCCACAAGCCAAACCGGGAAGCGAAGGTGGCGCTATTTTCCAACACTTAATGCAGATGGAAAATCCAGATGTTCTGTTGATCATAACTGGCCCTAAGCTCGCTTTAGAGCAGACAAAGAGTAAATGGTTTAAGACTCTGGACGCTAAAGGCATCTACATTCCCTGCGCGACCCCCGAAGGACAGCAATTTCAGCGCTGGCTCGATGCCCGCATCAATCACTTTAAGCTGCTATTGACTCGCGACGCCAAAGAGATGTTATTCAACCTTTACGAAGGAAATTTACTCGCTGCAGATCAATCGCTGCAACTGCTGCACCTGTTAAGTCCCAATAATGAGATAAACAGCCAACAACTCGAATCCTATTTCGAAGATCAATCGCGATTCAGTGTATTTCAACTCACCGATGCCATGTTAAATAATCAGCAGAGCAAGGCCCTACATATTCTTTCACAGCTAAAGGCTGAGGGGATTGCCATGCCGATAATTCTGTGGGGGCTATTTAAAGAGCTAACGATTTTGCTACAGTTGAAGAGTGCGTTAGAGAGTCAACAATCACTTCAATCACTCTGGAGCAAGCTTAGGATCTGGGATAAGCGTAAACCATTTTATCAAACTGCGCTTAACCGACTGACGCTAAATCAAATTGAGTATTTGCTCTGCGGTGCATCTGCCATTGAGCTAAAACTCAAGCAACATGGGATAGAAGACTGGACAGGAATGAGCCACCTTTGTCTGCTGTTTGACCCTAAGGCACACGCTAGTTTGTCTCATATAAAACTTAACGAGTGGAGCTAAGTTAGCCATGCGTATCGGCATACTGGGCGGTACCTTCGACCCCATTCACTTTGGTCACATTCGCCCAGCACTTGAGGTGAGACAGAAGCTAAATTTGGATAAAATGTGGTTGATGCCAAACCATATCCCACCTCATAAGTCGTCAACGTGTGTGAGTACCGAGCAGCGACTCGAGATGGTTCAGCTTGTCTGTGATCAGTATGATGAATTTGACCTGTGTGATATTGAAGCCAGACGCGACAGTCCATCTTATTTAGTGACAACACTTAAACAGCTTAGAGATAAGCACCCTAATGATGAATTCTACTTTATCATGGGGATGGACTCGCTCGTATCACTGTCCAGCTGGTACGAATGGAAATCAATATTTGAACTGTGTCATATCGTCGTTTCTCAACGCCATGGCTGGTGCTTAAACCCGGATAGCGCGATCTACGAAGAATACCAACGTAGGCTATCCCACGACCAACAAATAACACCATTAACCACGGGGCTCATAATCCCGATTGACATAGCCCCACAGCCCTATTCTTCTACAGAAATTCGTCATCAGCTGCTTAATGGCATTATTCCCGAAAATGCACTCCCAAGTAAGATTATCAAATTTATTCAACACAATAGCCTTTATCAGAATCAGGTTTAATCCCATACTCACGGCTCCCATATGGGAAATTGCTATTCTGTATCACCAATCGCTTATGAGATTTGCCATAACCTGTTATACTATTGCGCTGTTAAAAATTTAATGAGGTATTCCGCGTGGATAGCGCCGAGCTAAAGCAATTTGTAATCGATAAAATCGAAGATTTAAAAGCCAAGGACATTGTCACGTTAGAGGTATCTAACATGTCTAACATCACCGATTACATGGTGGTTTGTTCTGGAACATCTAAAACTCACGTGAAAGCAATCGCTGAAAATCTAGTGGTTGAGTCTAAACGTGCAAAACTACACATTTATGGTGTTGAAGGCCGTGAAAGTAGCGAATGGGTATTAGTTGATTTAGGTGATGTGATCCTTCATGTCATGCAAGATAAAACTCGTGATTTTTACGAACTCGAGAAACTTTGGACAGAAAAGCCAGCTTAATGAAGTTGCAGTTAATCGCAGTTGGCACTCGTATGCCAGATTGGGTCACCACAGGTTTTCAGGAATACCAACGTCGTTTTCCTAGAGATCTGGCACTCGAACTGGTTGAGATCCCTGCGGGAAAAAGAGGGAAAAACGCCGATATTACTCGAATTCTACATAAAGAAGGCGAGCAGATGTTGGCTGTTATTCCCAAAAGCAATCATATAGTCAGCTTAGATCTTCCAGGGAAAACCTGGACAACATCAGATCTGGCCACTCAACTAAGTAAGTGGCAGTTAGATGGACGAGATGTAAGCCTGCTCATTGGTGGTCCCGAAGGCCTAGCCCCTGCTTGCAAACAAGCAGCATCTCAAAGCTGGTGCCTATCCGCTTTGACTCTACCCCATCCATTAGTCAGAGTTGTTGTCGCCGAAAGCCTTTATCGAGCTTGGAGCGTCAATAATAATCACCCTTACCATAGAGAATAGGTGTTCCTGTTGGGACCTAAGCTAATTAGCTAAGGACAAGGCTATGTGTCAATCGCTTATATCTAAGCTGGAGAAAGTGTAAGTGGCGCCAAAGAAGCGGATAACTATGCATGACCACGCAGCGGAGGCATCGCTTTTCAAACGAAGAGCATTGTTTACATTCGCTTGCGTCGTCATTTTGTTGGGAATATTACTGACAAACCTCTATCACCTACAAATACTCTCTTATACCGACTATGAAACGCGTTCTAATGATAACCGTATCAGGGTTGTACCAGTCGCACCGAGTCGTGGACTGATATTTGATCGCCATGGCAAACTATTAGCTGAAAACCAGCCTTTCTTTTCCTTAGAATTAATCCCCGAGAAAGTAAAAGATATCCCCGCAGTACTGTCTGAATTGAGTGAACTTATCCCACTGTCTGCCGACGAGCAGGAAGACTTCCAAAAGTCATTGAAATATCACAGACGTTTTAAACCGTTAACACTAAAGAACCGTCTAACTGAAAGTGAAGTCGCACTGTTCAGTGTAAATCGCCATCGATATCCGGGGATCTCAGTCGTTGCCGGGCTAAAGCGCCACTACCCTTATAAGGGAATGATGACCCATGCATTAGGTTATGTTGGGAGAATTAACGATCGAGACCGAGCAACATTACAACGTAACGACCTCTGGAAAAATTACGCTGCAACCAAAGACATAGGTAAGCAAGGCATCGAGAAGTTCTATGAGAACTTGCTCCATGGCCAACCCGGCCATTTAGAAGAGGAGGTCAATAATCGTGGCCGCACCATTCGAACACTTAAATCAGTACCCCCGGTACCGGGTCAGGATATCTACCTGACTTTAGACCTAAAATTACAAGAAAAAGCCGTTGAGTTATTAAATGGTCGCAGGGGCTCAGTCGTCGCTATAGATCCTCGCGATGGTGGTATATTAGCAATGGTATCGAGTCCAACCTATGACCCGAACCTCTTTGTACACGGGATCAGTAGCAAGGCTTACAATGAACTTCTCAACTCTCGTTCCCGCCCCTTAATTAACCGGGCAACTCAAGGTCAATATGCGCCGGCGTCGACAGTTAAGCCCCATCTCGCATTACTCGGGTTAGAGGAGAAAACCATCACTCCTAAAACTCGAGTCTGGGATCCTGGGTTCTGGCAGATCCCCGGCGTCGAGAGAAAGTACCGAGACTGGAAACGTTGGGGACATGGTTGGGTAGATGTTAATAGCGCTATAGTCGGATCTTGCGATACCTATTTTTATGATCTGGCCTATAAAACTGGGGTAGATAAAATTGCTAGCTTCATGCAACCCTTTGGGTTCGGTGAGCGGACTGGCGTCGACATTTTTGAAGAATCTGCGGGCATCATGCCATCTAAAGATTGGAAACGCATGAGGTACAACCAGCCTTGGTACATTGGCGATACAATATCGGTTGGTATTGGACAGGGATATTGGACAACAACGCCTATACAGCTGGCTAATGCCGCTGCAATTATGGCTAACAAAGGCAAACGCTTTGTGCCACACCTGTTGAAATCAATAAAAGACAACACGGCAAAAATTAATTCTCCTGTTGATGAGATGGCACCGATTGAGCTTAACAACCCTAAAAACTGGGACATTATCAATGATGCGATGAGAGATACGGCGCATAAAAGTCGCTTTAAAGATGCAAGTTATAGCGCCGCGATGAAAACCGGTACGGCTCAAGTTATTAATGTAGCTGCTGATGCCAAATATGATAAAGATGATATCGAAGAACGCTTTAGAGATAACGCATTGGTTATTGCCTATGCTCCCTATGAAAACCCCAAGATAGTTCTGGCCGTGGTTCTTGAAAATGCGGGCTGGGGTGGCGCCAATGCAGGCCCAGTTGCCAGGGCTCTACTTGATGAATATATGTTACGAGATAGCTGGGAGTCGATTCAATGAGTACGCGAAACCATAGACAGAATATTTGGCAGCGACTCCATATTGATCTCCCCTTGTTATTCGGCATCCTGGCCTTAATGGGCTTCGGCTTATTCGTCATCTACTCTGCCGGCGGTGAAGACGTAGCCCTCATGGAGCGCCAACTGGTTCGAATGGGGTTATCACTGGTGATCATGTTTTTGGTTGCTCAGATTAACCCCGAAGTACTCAGGCGTTGGGCCTTTCCCATCTATCTTACGGGAATAGGATTACTGCTCGGAGTGCACTTTTTTGGCGAGATCAATAAGGGGGCGCAAAGGTGGCTAAACCTTGGCTTCATGGAGTTTCAGCCATCAGAACTTATCAAACTTGCCTTTCCTATCACTATGGCTTGGTACATAAGTAAGTTCCCTCTTCCTCCTAAGAAAAGATACTTAGCTGGTGCTGGCGTTATCTTACTTATTCCGACACTCTTGATTGCCAAACAACCTGATCTTGGCACCTCTATTCTCGTCGCATCTTCGGGGATCTTCGTGTTATTTTTATCGGGAATGAGTTGGGCTATTGTAGGTACCTTCATCGGTGGCGTCCTCGCCATGCTACCTGTCTTGTGGTTTTTTCTGATGCATGACTATCAACGTACCCGGGTACTCACTCTACTCGACCCGGAAAAAGATCCTTTGGGCGCTGGCTATCATATTATTCAGTCGAAAATCGCAATAGGCTCAGGCGGGATGTGGGGGAAAGGTTGGCTTGACGGTACACAGTCGCAACTAGAGTTTCTCCCGGAACGTCATACCGACTTTATTTTCGCCGTTATCGGGGAAGAATTTGGTTTAATAGGCAGCCTACTACTGCTTGCCATATACCTCTATGTTATAGGCAGGGGTCTTGTTATTGCGTCCAGAGCGCAAACCAGCTTCGCGCGCTTATTAGCCGGGAGTATTATCTTAACCTTCTTTGTTTATGTCTTTGTTAATATTGGTATGGTTTCGGGTCTGCTACCCGTAGTCGGTGTTCCCCTGCCATTAATTAGTTATGGGGGCACGTCCATGCTAACTTTGATGACTGGTTTTGGTATCTTAATGAGTATCCATACACACAGGCGTTATATTGACAGGTAAAAGCGGAAGGCGCGTATCGATACTTACTGATTTTTTGATTAATTGTAAAATGCTTCATCGACAATTAAGCCAAGTTAGTTAGTATATACCCAAACGACCTCGAAATGCAGGATTCAGCATGTCGAGAAGTGACAGAGTTTAAGGCATGAAATAGCAGGACTAGTTATTCTAATTTTATATTTCATAACGCAGAAATATGTTGCTTCTCGCCTTGCCCTTCGGGAGTACCCGTAGAATATCAGCACTGCGTTAGTGATATTGAAAAGGGACTCACCATTCTCTTCAATCACAGCCTTGTTCACCTATCCTACGGGAGCTCTGAAACGAGCATTTTGAAGTGGCTTGGGTATAACCATAACAGCTTAGGGTCCCTTTCTTGGTTATCAGAGGGAATGCTCGATATCCGACTCTAAGCATTTTTAATGAATAGGGATCTTTAAGTGAAAATATCTTCTAAACTGCTGGCACCGCTGCTCTTAGCCACACTGTCATTCGGCACATCTGCAAATACTATCGTTTCGAAGTTAGCTCCAGAAGAGGCGACCGCTACCCCATTAAAATCTGAGTTTCTACAAACTCAATTAGCCTTAGGCTTTTCCAAGAAAGAAGTGGAAACTTTTCTTTCTACGGCCAAATTTGATCAAGCTGTTATTGATGCGATGACTAAGCCTTGGGAAGCTAAGCCCTGGCATCAGTACTACCCCATTTTTCTCACAGAAAAACGCTTGAGCGCCGGACTCGATTTTTGGAAAAAACATGAAGTCACTGTTAGTCGAGCGGCTAAAGAGTTTGGTGTAGATCCTGAAATTATTATCGCGATTATTGGTATTGAAACCTTCTACGGTGGCTATATGGGCAACTACCCGGTAGTAGATGCTCTGTATACGTTAGGCTTTTATTACCCCCCAAGAGCGACTTTTTTCAGAAAAGAGCTGAGTAACTTACAAACCCTGACGAAAGAAGAAAGTCTTGATATCAAAAATCTCAATGGCTCCTATGCCGGGGCCATGGGATTCGGGCAGTTTATTCCGTCCAGCTATCGCCATTACGCGGTTGATTTCGATAATGATGGTCAACGAGATCTACTGAATAACCCAATTGATGCCATCGGTAGTGTCGCAAACTACTTTCATCAACACGGCTGGGTTGCACAAGCACCAGTGGCGATACCACTGACAATATCTTCCGAACTCCCCTCAAATATAAAAGTATGGGCTGGTGAACGTTTACACTACCAAGCATCGGATATTTTATCTCCATCAGTCTCCTTAGCTGAATCCATTGATCTGGACATTTCCCAGCCCGCCTTGGTGATAGAACTCAAACAGGAATTAAGCAGCGATTACTGGCTGGGGTTAAATAACTTCTATGTGATCACTCGCTATAACCGCAGTCCATTGTATGCAATGGCAGTTTATCAATTCAGCCAGAAACTAAAGAACGCTCATGATGCTCAATAAAAACACCAGATGGATAATGCCCCTATTTTTTGCACTCACACTCTCTGCCTGTACGAGCTCTAACGGTGGACGTTATGATATGGAAAATGATAAGGCACCAAGCAGCGCACCGGATGTAACCAGAGTCGAGGATGCCCATCCAAAGTATGAACCCTATAGCCGTGGAGGAAATAAGAAGAACTATACAGTCCTTGGCAAAGGGTACCAGGTGATGGACTCGGTTAAAGGATATCAAGCCACGGGCATAGCTTCATGGTATGGCTCCAAATTTCATGGACACTTGACCTCAAATGGTGAAACCTACGACATGTACTCGATGTCTGCGGCCCACAAAACGCTTCCTTTACCTAGCTATGTGAAAGTGACGAATCTGGGTAACAGTAAACAAGTTATCGTCAGAGTGAACGACAGAGGTCCCTTTCATGAGGGACGAATAATAGATCTCTCCTACGCGGCAGCACACAGGCTGGGCGTACTAAAAACAGGGACTGCAAAGGTAAAGATAGAAGTCATCTATATCGAAAATCCGGAATCTATTGCACTTGCCGAATTAAAAGAGACCAAATCACATTACATTCAGGTATTAGCCTCTTCGGATAAAACGAAGATCGATGCACTCGCTAAAAGTCTTGAAACAAAATACTTGATCAAAGCCAGACTCGTGTCGGTCAACAATCTGTACAGACTTCAGTTGGGGCCAATAGGACAGCACCAAATCGCAACCAAACTAAATGAAAAACTCAAGCAAGATGGATATCCCCAAAGCTATCTAATCTCAGAGTAGTTTCATTGCAACCTTTAAACGAGTGCCAGAGATTTGACATGGTAGTGGCCACCCATTTTAAAGATTAATGAACCTTCACTGAATTAGTTTGTCGACTAATGATATACTTTGATGAATATTTATTTCCCTAATATAACCAAATAAGATGCGCCTTATTGATATGAATTTTTTTAATCGCCCTTTAAAAACACTTATCCTTGCGACCTCTGTTGCTTGTTCATTCGCTTATGCCGCCCCGACTGTTACGCCCAATGCTCCTACTGTTGCCGCCAAAGCCTTCATCTTAATGGATTACAATACAGGACAAGTCATAGCAGAAGAAAATGCCTATGAAAGTTTAAACCCCGCAAGTTTAACCAAAATGATGACCAGTTATGTTATTGGTCATGAAATTAAAGTTGGTAACATCTCTCCTGATGATGAAGTCACCATCAGTAAGAAAGCCTGGTCAAAAAACTTCCCGGATTCTTCGAAAATGTTTATCGAGGTCGGTAAAAAGGTCACTGTCGATGATCTCAACCATGGAATAATTGTTCAATCAGGTAATGATGCTTGTGTCGCTATGGCTGAACATATTGCTGGCACCGAAGATGGCTTCGTTGATCTTATGAACTCATGGGCCAAGCAACTTGGTATGAAAGACAGTTATTTTGAAAACTCTCATGGTCTGGATTCTGAGAATCATAAATCGACAGCCTATGACATGGCTATCCTTGGTGCGGCGCTTATTCGCGATGTACCGGATGAGTATTCAGTTTATAGCAAAAAGTCATTTACTTATAATGGCATTAAACAATATAACCGTAATGGTTTACTGTGGGATAAAAGCTTAAATGTGGATGGAATTAAGACTGGCCACACTTCAGGTGCTGGCTATAACTTAGTGACTTCAGCCACTAAAGATGGCATGCGATTGATTTCAGTTGTCATGGGAACCAAAAGTGAAGCTGCACGTAAGGCCGAAAGTAAAAAAATTCTAAACTATGGTTTCCGTTTCTTTGAAACGATTACGCCTTATACAGCAGGCGAAAGCTTCGTCACTCAACAGATCTGGTACGGCGATAAAGAATCTGTAGATTTGGGAGTACTGACCGATACGCCAATTACGATCAGTCGCGGCCAAGCTAAAAATCTACAGGCTAATTTTGAACTAACTAAAGAACTTACAGCCCCATTAGCCAAGGGCGAAACTGTTGGGCGAATTTTCTTTCAACTTAACGGTAAAGATGTTGCTCAATTCCCACTTGTAACTCTACAAGAGGTCAATGAAGGCAGTTGGTTTAGCAGGTTAATGGATTACTTCAAGCAGATGTTCTCAGGCTGGTTCAGCTAAGTATTTAAATTGCAGGGAAAGATCAAGCCACCTTCGGGTGGCTTGTTTCGTTTAATGCCACAAACAAGACTCGTGGGCTTGAATTCGGTATAATTAGCACCATATTATCTATGTTGAAATTGTTGAGAGTAAAAAATGTTAGATACTAAATTTGATGAGTTGATTGAATTTCCTAATTCTTTCCCGTTTAAAGTGGTTGGCGATGCCCATGCAACTTTAGTCGATCGTGTTGTTGCAGTTGTTCAACTACATGCTCCTGGTGATTACTCACCAAGCACTAAAGTATCAAGTAAAGGCACTTACCACTCAATCACGATCCGAGTGATGGTACAGAGTAAAGAACATATCGAAACTTTGTACGTCGATCTTGCCAAAATTGATGGCGTAAAACGCGTACTCTAAATATTACTCATCACTTATAAATGTGATCTGTCTTACATTTAGCAAATTGAAGCGTATAATACCCGCACTAATATTTGAGGGGAGAGGTTGCCCTTGCAAGACAGCAGTTTGCATATTCGGCATCTAGGTAAGCAAGATTACGAATCAGTGTGGCACGCTATGCAGCACTACACAGATAATCGCGATGAAAATAGTCCTGATGAGATCTGGGTTGTTGAACATACACCCGTTTTTACTCAAGGCCAAGCTGGTAAGAGTGAGCATATCCTAAATCCTGGAGATATCCCGGTCATACAAGTTGACCGCGGTGGCCAAGTAACTTATCACGGCCCAGGACAATTGGTTATCTATCCTCTCCTTGATATCAAAAGGCTCAAAGTGGGTGTACGACAGCTCGTTACCCATATAGAGCAGAGTATCGTCAACATGCTCAAGTGTTATCAAATCGAAGCTTACGCCAAAGCTGATGCACCTGGGGTTTATGTTGAAGAGCGTAAGATCGCTTCTCTTGGCCTTAGGATCCGCAAAGGATGCTCATTCCACGGATTGGCCCTCAACGTAGATATGGACATGTCACCATTTCAGCGCATTAATCCATGTGGTTACGCCGGAATGGAAATGGTTCAATGCAAACAGCTCGGTGGACCACAAACTGTCGAAGAAGCTGGCACGCAACTGATTAAAACCCTTAGCCAAGAGCTCGGTTTAGAGAAACTAGTTCACCACCAAGGATTACCAGAGTCATATGAATAGGCCAGAAAGATTACAACCGGGTGTCAAGCTTAGAGACGCTGATAAAGTTTCTCGCATCCCAGTAAAAGTGGTTCCCTCTGAACGCGAAACTATGTTGCGTAAACCCGACTGGCTCAGAGTCAAACTACCTTCATCAAACCAACGTATTGATGAGATCAAACAGGCATTACGAAGTAATGGGCTACATTCGGTCTGCGAAGAGGCATCTTGTCCTAACCTCGCCGAGTGCTTTAACCACGGCACTGCGACCTTTATGATATTGGGTGCGATTTGCACACGTCGTTGCCCATTTTGCGACGTTGCCCATGGGCGCCCATTGAAGCCAGATGCCAATGAGCCTAAGAAAATGGCTCAAACTATCAGAGATATGAAGCTTAAATATGTGGTTATCACATCTGTAGATCGTGATGATCTCCGTGATGGTGGTGCACAGCATTTTGCCGATTGTATCCGGGAAATACGCCTGCTCAATCCCAAAATAAAAATCGAGATTCTGGTTCCTGATTTCCGAGGTCGTATCGATGCTGCACTAGACATCTTAGCGACCGAGCCACCTGATGTATTCAACCATAACCTTGAAACAGCTCCTATGCATTATCGTAAAGCGAGGCCAGGTGCTAATTATCAATGGTCGTTAGATCTTCTGAAGAAGTTCAAAGAACGTCACCCTCACATACCGACTAAATCCGGCTTAATGATGGGCTTAGGTGAGACAAACGAGCAGATAGCCGACGTATTAAAAGATCTACGCGCTCATAACGTTGAGATGCTTACATTGGGGCAGTATCTGCAACCTTCAAAATTCCATCTTCCTGTTGAGCGTTACGTACCGCCTGCAGAGTTTGATGAACTCAAAGTATTTGCCGACAGTATCGGCTTTACTCATGCAGCTTGTGGGCCTATGGTGCGCTCAAGTTATCATGCAGACCTTCAAGCTCAGGGAAAAGAAGTAAAGTAATTAGCTCTACTTTTTTATCCCCAAAATAGCGTCGCTGGAATACCTAGCTGACGCTATTTTTTATCCAGGAAACGTTAACTCCATTAAAATTGCATCTTCATTGCCATTAACCGTTTTATAGTAACCTTTACGACGTCCGGTCTCCTTAAAACCATACCTCAGGTACAGATTTATTGCTGCGATGCCAGAGCTTCTGACTTCAAGATAAAGGGTTTCAGCTTTCGCCTCTTTAGCGGCAACAATCACCCTATCTAGTAGCAAACGACCTAAGCCAGTTCCTTGGGACTGTGGACAGATACAAATATCCATAAGTGTGGCATCTTCAAAGATTTGATGCAAAATGGCGAACCCTTGCAGCTCATCGGCTAAGTAAACGCCAATGGATTTATACAAATTCCCGAAACAGGACTCGAGAGTCAACAGACTCATAGGATGAGAGTGCGCTTGAGACGCAATATGAGCCATCTCAGGGCACATATTGATATTAAGAATAGCAATGCGAGGATTGGTGCTAATACTCACCGATTAGCCTCCTGATGAGCGGTTATCAACTGCCATAATTCACGTTTACTTTCAGCAGTCTTCTCAAGCTCATTCAAGGGAGGCGAAGTCAGAGTCGAATTCGATTTAGGTAGCTTCATCTTGCGCATATCCCAAATAACATCCGCACCTTTAACGAATGAACTTGAAAATGTACAGTGAGTAAAAGGGCAATCGATTAAAGACAGCACTATCGCTATGACAGGGTGGTTTTCTAATTCAGAAGAGACCTTATCAACCAAAATAACATATGCCTGCTTGGCTTCTCCTCCTTGGCTCCACCTCGAAATTCTCATTGCATCTAGATATGCCGATTTTTCCACGCTGCGATCACTTAAATGTAGAATTTGATATGCGCTAGGATACCAGTTTATCGAGGCCTTAGCCTTATACCAGTCAATATAAAGATGTGAACACTCAGCGAGAATTTAGCGCTTCTGAAGCAAGGCCCTTTATTGCTCCTCGGCTCTGGCATCCTGCTTCGCTCTACTTCCTATATCAATATAGTCATGCAATATAGGCATTCACAACATCTGACTTCCAGGGATAGAGGAAATGCCTTAAGTATGTAAGGAACATATAAGACCCTGTTGTTCGCAACGAGTGATGAACATAATTATTCTACGCTTAAACTCGTTAATACTAGATCTGATGCGCTAAAACTCGCCTTTTAGAAGTTTTTGGGCTGTCTATTTTGCGTTGAACAACTTCATAAACGATCACTCCTCATCCATTTCCCTTGAATTAGTTTGCCAAAAATAACTCTGGGTAGATCACTTTCATATACCGATTGGCATGATCATAAGCAGTAGACTTGAAGGCCTAAGCTATCAAACAATAAACGAGAAAATTAATGATCACATTAGAGATGAGTAACGAAGTGATTGATATGAAT
>SDWK01000049.1 GCA_004195335.1 Shewanella sp. | reverse complement strand
CTTCACTATTCAACAATTTTTTTTACTTTTTCGTCCAAAATACGACCTTAATTTCATTAATGTGCTCGATATTCGCATACTATCAGCGTAGTGTTTTTACTCTATTTTAGCGCCAGCCTGTATGGCAGCGTTTAATCAGTTAAGGCAAGTTCGATAAACCAAACTCGATAAGCTCGGAAAGGGCGGGAGTCAGAGGGTAGTAATCTATGAGAGAGATGAGTCGATTGAAGAAAACAGTCATTATTGGCGCAACGATATTGTTTTCACAGCAGGCATATTGCGCTGGCTTTCAGCTTAACGCGCAATCAAATGTTGGCCTGGGACGTGCATTTGCCGGAGATGCAGTCATTGCCGATAATGCGTCCTCGATGTCGCGCAATCCCGCCACGATGGCACTGTTTAATGAGACCGCGTTGTCGGTGGGATTTATCAGTATCACTTCGATGGTCGAAGTAAAAGATGCGCTTTATACTCGCGAGTTATATAGCAATGGAGCACTCGTCGATACGTCGGTTCAATCCGCAAATTATGATGATGCCGGTGACATGGCTATCGCCCCAAATGTTCACTTTATCATGCCAATCAATGATAAGTTTGCCTGGGGCATTAACGCGTATTCCAACTTCGGCACTAAAACAGAATACAGTGATGATTACATTGCTGGTGAGTTCGGTGGCCAGAGTGAAGTTAAGAGTTACAATCTCGGTTTGTCCGCCTCCTATCGAATCAATGAACGTTTTAGCCTGGGGGCAGGGCTGGATATCATTGCCAGCACAGGTAAGCTGAAAAGGAGTTTACAGCCGACAGAGACTAATTTATTGACTGTCGATGCCAAAGGCTGGGGACTGGGGTTTAACCTAGGGGCTGTGTATGAACTCGATGATAATAACCGTTTTGGTTTGTCCTATCGTTACAGCCCTGAAATGGAGACAGAAGGGGATGTCGATTACGCGGGCTACGCGGGCGAGTCTGGTCCTATCGACGATACGGTATTGATCCCCCTGCCAAGCATGGCTGAGTTTTCCGGTTTCCATCACCTCGAAAACACCAATATCGCGCTGCATTATAGTATTCAGTGGATAGGTTGGAGCGTGTTTGAAAGTCTGGATGCCGAGACCAGTGGCACACTTAATCATTATGAGTGGAAAGATGGTTGGCACTACGCTATCGGTGCGACTTACTTCCTGAATAATGCCTGGACCCTTAGGGCGGGTTATCTGTACGATATCAGCGCGCAAGATCAACTCACCTCTATTTCGGTGCCAGATTCAGATAGACAATTTTTCTCAACCGGCTTCACATACCAGTTAACGCCAAATTCCAATATGGATTTTGGGTTTACCTATGTATTAGGCCAAGATGTGAGTGTGGTGGAATCGAAACCTATGATCCCGATAGATATCGCCAGCGGTACCTATTTGGCCACCAATCTTACGGCGACGAGTCATGCCAATGCCATGATGGTCGGATTACAATACAACCGGACTTTCTAGACTCTCTGGCTTAAAGAGTGGCTAAAGAAAGTGGCTAAAAAATCACTTAAATAATCGCTAAAAAAATGCCAGTCAGGAAACTGACTGGCATTTTTATTTACAGCTTATGACTCGAAGCTCGTAGCCCAAAAACATTCGCGGCTAAAGCCGCTCCTACATAGAGAATATCTCACTCCTGCAATAACGCCCGCAGGTTGAGCCTCGAACCTCAAACCTCGCAGCCCGTAGCCCCAAAACATTCTCGGCTAAAGCCGCTCCTACATGGAGAATATCTCACTCCTGCAATAACGCCCGCAGCTTGAACCTCGAACCTCGTACTTTATTACCAAATACGCACGCGTTGATCTTCCGGCAGGTACAACTCGTCACCTGGCTTAACATCGAAGGCTTTGTACCAGGCATCGTGGTTACGTGGTGCTTGGGCGCGATAGCGACCCGGTGCGTGGGTGCCGCCACGGAGTTGGTTGAGCATGCTCTGTTCGGTGCGTTTCTCTTTCCATACCTGTGCCCAGGCAAGGAAGAAGCGTTGATCGCCACTCAAGCCATCGATAATCGGCGCTTCTTTGCCATTCAAACTGAGTTGGTAAGCATGATAAGCCATGGCCAAACCGCCCACATCACCAATGTTCTCGCCCAGACTGTTACGGCCATTGACGAAGTTATCAGGGATTGGCTCGTACTTGCTGTACTGCTCGGCTAACTTATCGGTTTTTTCATCGAAGGCGGCGCGGTCTTCATCTGTCCACCAGTTGCGCTGAATGCCGTTAGCATCAGACTTCGAGCCCTGGTCGTCGAAACCGTGGCCCATCTCGTGACCGATAACGGCACCAATACCGCCATAGTTGACCGCTGCATCTGCGTTAGGGTCGAAGAATGGTGGCTGCAGGATAGCTGCCGGGAAGACAATCTCGTTAAACGAGCTGTTGTAATAGGCGTTGACGCGTTGTGGCGTCATGCCCCAGCGGTTACGGTCAGTTTTCTTCAATTCTTTGGCGACACTTTCCGCTTTAAAGAACTGTCGCAGCTTGGTGATGTTGCCGATTAAATCTTTGTCTGTCAGCGTTACCCCATCAAACTGCTGCCATACATCCGGGTAACCAATTTTAGGGGTAAATGCGGCAAGCTTGGCGTGGGCATTAACCTTGGTATCCGCGCCCATCCAGTCCAGACCATCGATACGTTGGCCCAAGGCGCTACGCAGGTTTTCAACCAGCTCTGCCATCTGCTGTTTCGATGATTCAGGAAAGTAGCGCTTCACATAGACTTTACCAATAGCGAAGCCCAGTGATTGTGTGCCCGACATTTCAGCAACGGCACGTTTCCAGCGTGGCTTAGGTTCTTCCTGACCGCTTAGGGTTTTACCATAAAAATCAAAATTCACGGTGTAGATTTCTTCAGACAATAGCTCTGAATTGTTACTGATGGTATGGAACGTCAGGTAGTCTTGCCAAACGCTGAGGGACTCGTCATTAACCAAAGCAATCATAGCTTTGACTGGCTCTGGTTGCGAGATGTTCAGTTGCGGTACTTGGTACCCGGTTTGAGCTAAGTAAGTATCCCAATTGAAATCTGGGTACTGTTTGGCTAAGTCTCCACGTTTGACCTGATTTAAGGTGAGGTCACGATTACGACGTTTTTCTCTGGGCCATTGGCCTTCGGCCATCTTAGTCTCTAACGCTAAAATCGAGGTCGCGCGTGCTGTAGCATCTTTAACACCTGTAAATGTCAGCATTTGGGCAATATGCTCGACATAGGCTGCACGGATATTGGTGAAGCGTTCGCTGTCTTCGAGGTAATAGGAGCGATCGGGTAAACCTAAGCCACCGGCGCCGACTGACATCTCATATTGGTTCGGATCGAGGCGATTAAACCACATGCCGCCACCGATGGGAGAGACTGCGCCCGTGAGCCAGGCGTGACCAAATACCTTGGTTAAATCATCGGTAGATTTGATCGCTGCAATTTGATCTAAGGTGGCCTGGATAGGGCTGAGACCTAACTTGTTGATGGTATCGGTGTCCATGTACGACTGGTAGAAGTCAGCAATTAATTGCTCTTCATCGTTTAAGTCGCTGCGACTGGCAATGTCATCGATGATCGCTTTGACCTGCTCTTCACTGCGCTCGGCTAAACCGGTAAATGCGCCGAAACGGGTCTTATCGGCTGGCATGACATAGTTGTCATACCAAGTGCCACTGGCATACATAAAAAAGTCATCGCCGGGCTTAACGGCTTCGTTTCGTGCCGATAGATCAACACCAAAGCTACCCAATTCGGCTTTGCCGGGGGTTGCCTTGGTTATTTCACTCTTCGCTTCGTTGTTGATGTCTGAAGTGCCGCAGCCAGCTAAAAAAGTGGTGGCTAAGGCAATAGCGATTAAGGATTTTTTCATTATTTTATTTTCGTCCTTGCTAAGGGGGGAGTTATACCAGTCAGTATAAAGATGTGATCGCTCAGCGCTAAAATTCGCCTTTCAGGAGTGTTTTTGGCTGCCTACTTCCTCGTTGAATAGCTTTGCAAGGGAGCACCATTACATCATCTATTCGCCTTGAATTAGTTTGCCAAAAATAACTCTGAGTAGATCACTTTCTTATACTGATTGGTATTAGATAAACGTCTCCATATTCTAAGATTGCCATAAAATGTCAACCAAATAATTGTTAGCAAAGATTGAGAGAAGTCATAAGCAGGGAAAAGAGGGAGGGGAAAAGAGGTAAGGGTTTTGCCTCTGCCTCTATCTCCCCTGCTATTGGTTTACTCCCACATCACGTTCGATTCGGACTCAACCGCGGCCCGCAGGAGTTCAAGAAGCGGCAGGGCTCTGTTCCTTAGGCTCACCATTGGCTCATTGTCCTCGTTATAGTCATCGTCATCATCTTTCACTGTGCCATTTGCTGGGGTGAGCGGCGAAGCGGCAGGTTCATCTTCGACGGCCTTAGATAGTCTTTTCAGTGCCGCGGGCACATCTTCAGCTCGAATTGCCCCCGGCACTGCGCCGCTATGGCCCATGATCTTAAGAAATGTGAGTGCGATATTCCCAAATAGGGTGATGTTTGAATAGGTGTCAGATTTAAATGTTACCAGCATGGGGAGCCTCTTTTGTGCGGCGTATCAGGCAGCAGATTTGTCAGGGTGTGAGTGTCATGCCATCAGTATGATTGCGCACTTAAGAGTCCGCCAGTAAAAATTCCGCATCATGGGGGCTTTATCGTGTCTAATTAGAGCCTGGATTAGACATTATTTATGAAGCTCACCGATTTTGGCAATCAACATTATTGACTTAAGTATGTTTAGGGAATAAAAATCTTAAATATTAGATTAGCGCTGCTGTTCTCCCCTTAAATTAGTCTCATGTTGAATGATTGTTATAGGTTTCCCAGAAACCTGAATGCTTGCTGAACACGCCTCCAATTCTGACTGAATTCATTAACGTTTTTAGCTGAATTGTATTAAAATGCGCGCATTATCGAAACAGATGTAACAACCATTATCTTTTAAGGGAATATTTTGAAAACACTTTCTATTGCGGCAGTATCATTATTAGCCATTTTTGCGTCGAGTCATGCGGCGGCAGCCAACGACCACACAGGTTTTTATGTTGGCGGCAGTCTAGGTCAACTTAAAGTAAAAGCTGCAGGTAGCGAGTCAGGCGTTGGCCTTGGCGCATACGGCGGTTATAACTTTAACGAATGGTTTGGTTTAGAGGCTAACCTATTTGTCTCTGGCGATCTGGGTGACAGTTATACAGACGTAGGTGCCGGCACCTTTGCATTTACCCCTAAATTCACCTATCAGATTAATGATACATTTGCCGTATATGGTAAAGTCGGAATTGCGTCTATGGCCGTTGTTACAGAAAACGGTTTCTATCGAAATGAAGATTTCACTGGCTTCGGCTGGGCCTATGGCGTAGGGGTTAATGCTTCTATGACTGAGCATCTGAATATTCGTTTGGGTTATGATGTTGTCAGTGGTGAGCTGGATTCAGAGTATTCTAACGGACAACAAAATATCGATACAGATATCTCTAACTTCGCGTTAGGCATGCATTACCAGTTCTAATCACTCCCCTTGAATAAAGGGCTGCGCGAGCAGAGATAAAAAAAGGGATATCTTAGATATCCCTTTTTTCGTTTGAGTCGAATAATACTCAGGTCTGCTGATTCTTGAACTTTCGGGTATCGCAGAACTTAACGCGCTATGCTTTTTCAATCGCTAAGCGCTGATACAGTGAATCTTTCAGTTCGACTCTATTATGCTTTAATTGGTGCATGGCCTCATCATTGATTGGCGAACCTTGTAATTCGAGCTTTCGAATTTCTTTATCTAGCGCATCGTAGTGTTTAGCACCTTTTGCAAAGGCTTGGTTGCTTTGAGAAAGTTTTACAACAATATCTCGGTATTCAGGAAACTCATGGATTAGAGAGTGATCTTCGCCTAACATAAAAACCCCTTTTAATTAGGTAGTTAATAAACAGTGTTGTTGCTTTATAAGTAAAGCTAACCCTGTCGTTAATTACAAGTTGGCGAGCAAGATTTATATCAATCCGTTTAGTGTGTTATAGGCATTATTGTGAACTCATCGTCTCCCATATAAAGGCTGACTAACGTCAATGAATAACACAGAGGTAATGACATCTAATCCTGATTAATATTTAACTCATAAATGCCGTGGAACATAGATTTTGTGGAGAAGTTTGAGACCTACTTTATGGAGGTTATAC
>SDWK01000594.1 GCA_004195335.1 Shewanella sp. | reverse complement strand
GCTTAATTCTTTATTAATCAGAAAGCGATTACATAAAAACAGGTAACAGGCTTGCCCGACGTTTCACTTATCGTTATCTGATAACGATTAAGTTACTCGCCTGCAGTTGCTTTACCTTTGATCATTGTGCCTTCCTGCTCACCCATTATTACACGACGAAGGGCACCAGGTTTATTCATATTAAATACCAATATTGGCATATTGTGATCTCTAGCCATAGTAAATGCCGCCAGATCCATCACTTTTAATTCTTTGTCGAGAATTTCATCGTAACCCATTTCATCATATTTTACTGCATCAGGGTTCTTAACCGGGTCATCTGAATACACACCATCGACTTTAGTGCCTTTCAATACCACTTCTGCCTCAATTTCGATACCACGTAAACACGCAGCAGAATCGGTTGTGCAGAAAGGATTCCCCGTTCCCGCAGCAAAAATAACTACTCGGCCAGACTTTAATAAGCTAATCGCTTCAGCCCAATTGTAATCATCACACACGCCCTTCAAGGGAATTGCAGACATGAGTCTTGCATTGACATAAGCACGGTGCAAAGCATCACGCATCGCTAAGCCATTCATCACTGTCGCAAGCATACCCATATGGTCGCCAACAACGCGGTTCATGCCTGCCTTTGCAAGTCCTTCACCACGAAATAGGTTCCCACCACCGATAACAACTCCTACCTGTATACCAAGCTCAACCAGTTCTTTAATCTCCTGAGCCATACGATCTAATACTTTAGGATCGATGCCAAAGCCCTCTTCGCCCATCAAGGCTTCGCCACTTAACTTTAGAAGAATACGTCGAAATGCAGGTTTAGGATTCGTGCTCATTTTTATTGTCCTGAATTGATGTCGATAGGGAAATAGATACGATAAGACCGCAGCAAATGCTACGGCCTTAGGGGTGCGCTATATAAGGAAATTACCCCTTAGTAGCAGCGATTTGTGCAGCAACTTCAGCAGCAAAATCTTCTTCTTTCTTCGCGATACCTTCGCCAACTTCTAAACGAACGAAGTTTGATACAGTAGCACTTTTCTCTTTAAGAATAGCGCCAACAGTTTTCTTAGGTTCCATGATGTAAGCTTGACCAGTAAGAGATATCTCACCAGTGAACTTCTTCATTCTACCGAAAACCATTTTCTCTGCAATCTCAGCAGGCTTGCCTTCGTTCATAGCGATTTCAATCTGAAGTGCTTTTTCTTTCTCAACAAGCTCAGCCGGAACATCTTCAGGGTTGACGAACTCTGGCTTAGAAGCAGCAACGTGCATTGCGATGTGCTTTAGAGTTTCTTCGTCAGCTTCACCAGCTACAACAACACCGATACGCTCACCGTGACGGTAAGACGCAAGGTTTGCACCATCGATGTACTCAACGCGACGAACGTTGATGTTTTCACCGATTTTAGTCACTAATGCAACACGCGTTTCTTCAAACTGTGCTTTCAAATCGGCGATAGTGACTTTAGATGCAGCAGCAACCTCTAGAACAGCGTTAGCAAATGCTAGGAAGTTTGCGTCTTTTGCAACGAAGTCAGTTTGACAGTTAACTTCTAAAAGTGCAGCGTAACCTTCGCCATTCTTAATAAGGATTGTACCTTCAGCAGCGATGTTACCTGCTTTTTTAGCAGCCTTGGCAGCACCGCTCTTACGCATGCTATCAATCGCAAGTTCGATGTCACCATCAGTTTCAGTCAGTGCTTTTTTACAGTCCATCATGCCAGCGCCAGTGCGGTCACGAAGTTCTTTAACTTGGGCAGCAGTAATTGCCATTGTTAAATCCTCTACAGATAATTCTACAAATTCATTAGATATAAAACAGGGGCCTGAGGCCCCTGTTCACCAATCAAATACCTTGGTTAATAAGGGAGATGAAAAACATCAGCCTTATTATTCAGCTTCGACGAAACCGTCTTGCTCAGCCTGTACAGCTAGATCTTGACCACGGCCAGCTTTAGCAGCGGCAGCAACAGATTCTGTGTACAAACGGATAGAACGCATTGCGTCATCGTTACCAGGAACGATGTAGTTGATACCATCTGGTGAAGAGTTAGTATCAACAACAGCTACAACTGGAATACCTAAGTTGTTAGCTTCTTTAATAGCGATATGCTCATGGTCAGCACCGATAACGAAGATAACGTCAGGTAGGCCGCCCATGTTCTTGATACCACCAAGAGATCTTTCTAGCTTATCAAGCTCGCGAGTACGCATTAGCGCCTCTTTCTTAGTAAGCTTGTCGAAAGTACCGTCTACAGCCTGGCTCTCAAGCTCTTTAAGACGCTTGATTGATTGACGAACTGTTTTCCAGTTAGTCAACATGCCACCTAACCAACGGTGATCGACGTAGAACTGCTCACAAGAGATAGCAGACTCTTTGATAGCTTCGCTTGCAGCACGCTTAGTACCAACAAAAAGAACCTTACCTTTCTTTGATGCAACATTGCTGATGAAAGCAAGTGCTTCATTGAACATAGGCACAGTGTGCTCTAGGTTGATGATGTGAACACCATTACGAGCACCAAAGATGAAAGGCTTCATCTTTGGATTCCAGTAACGAGTCTGGTGACCGAAGTGAACACCGGCTTGTAGCATGTCGCGCATTGAAACTGTAGTCATTTTATTACCTTAAATTGTTAGGGGTTAGACCTCCACGATTCCCATATCTTCGACCTATGCAGGCACCCCGAAGAATGTGACGAAACGTGTGTGATTTAGTATTTAATAAATAGCCATGTATAATGGCCGTTATCTTAGCCTTAGCCGCTGAAACATTTTGCTCGAATCTCCATCCTATTGAATAGAATCCTATTGAATAGAGAGTATCTTGCATCTGCCAAAGACGGGTTAGAGTCAAACATAACGGCGCGCTTTATACCATATTAAGACAGCAAACACAACTTTTCGCTGTCTTTTACTGTAAAATATGCTCGCCCAAATCGCCATAAAAGACACACGAGAGATAGTTAAATGAGTATAGTGATAAAGAGTGCAGAAGAGATCGAGAAAATGCGTGCAGCTGGCAAATTAGCGGCTGAAGTTTTAGAGATGCTGGCACCTTTGGTAAAAGTGGGGGTTACAACAGATGAATTAAACGATATCTGCGCTAAATTTACTGAAGAACACGGCGCAATCTCAGCTCCTCTCAACTATCACGGCTTTCCAAAGTCTATCTGTACTTCAATCAATGAAGTGATCTGCCATGGGATCCCAAGTTCACGAGCCTTAAAAGATGGCGATATTATTAATATCGATATCACAGTCATCAAAGATGGATTCCATGGTGACACTTCAAAAATGTTTTTAATTGGTGATGTCAGCGCTAAAGATATGCGTCTTTGTCGCATCTCTCAAGAGAGCCTCTATGCCAGTATCCGTAAAGTTCGTCCTGGTATGAAACTAGGCGAAATCGGTACCATCGTTGAGAAATTTATTAAGACGAAGAAAACAGGTCTTGAAAAGTACAGTATTGTAAAAGATTACTGTGGTCACGGGATTGGTGCAGGTTTCCACGAGGAGCCTCAGGTCATGCATTATAAAAACAGCGATAAAACCGTCTTACGCCCAGGCATGTGTTTCACTATCGAGCCGATGATCAACGCGGGTCGTCATACTTGTATTCTCGATAAAGATGATAACTGGACAGTAACAACCTCAGATGGTAAAAAATCAGCTCAATGGGAACACACACTGCTGATCACTAAAACCGGAGTTGAAGTACTTACTCTTCGCGAAGAAGAGGACTTTCCAAGAGTGATTAATCACTAATTTATTAACCCAAAAATCCGCACTGGCTTAATTATTTGTACGTTAAGTCAGTGAACTAACTAGCTCAAGGGCATCGATGACCACGGAATCAGCTCAACTCGCCAAAGCGCAACTACTTTCACAAAATCATGATCTCCTCACCCGCTTTCGTCACGAGGAGTCGATTAATAACTTGGTCGCACAACGATGTCAATTCGTCGATGAATTATTACAGCAGCAATGGCAAGCACAACAGTTAGAGCAATTCCCCATCGCGCTCATTGCCGTTGGCGGTTATGGCAGAGCCGAACTTCATCCTCAGTCCGATGTCGATCTCCTTTTTCTGATCGAGACAGAACTCTCCCCCGCAGCCGAACAAGCATTAAGCCAATATATCGCCTTTTTATGGGATGCAGGCCTGGAAGTCGGCCACAGTGTTCGTAGCCTAGCTCAAACCCTGGAGCAAGGAAGAAACGATATCACCATCGCCACAAATCTTCTCGAAGCGAGATTACTTTGTGGCCCTCAGGCACTGTATCAATCTTTACACCTGAGTATCAGAGCCAATGATTTTTGGCCCGCAAGTGATTTTTACATTGCCAAACGCGACGAACAGAACGCTCGTCACGCGAAGGCCAGCGCATTCGATCTTGAGCCTAATATCAAGACCTGCCCCGGCGGTTTAAGAGATATCCATACCATCTCCTGGGTGGCTATGCGCTACTTTGATGCTGCAAATATTGAAGCCCTCGTTGGCCATGGATTTCTTGAATCTGATGAGCTCGATGAACTACTCGAGTGTCAATCCTTCTTATGGGAATTGAGATTCGCGCTGCATCTTACCTCCGGACGGGATGAAAACCGCTTACTGTTTGATCTTCAGCGCCAAGTCGCAGATCTGCTGGGTTATGAGGATGCGACACAACTGGGTGTAGAGCAGATGATGAAGCGCTACTATCGCACCGTAAGGCGGGTGATGGAGCTGAATCAGATGCTACTCCAGCTTTTTAAACGAGCGACATTGGGCCATACTAAAGCGCTTGAAATAAAAAAGTTCAATGACGACTTTCAGCTGCGTGGTAAGTTTATCGAAAGTACCACTGAAAATATTTTTGACGACCCAGTACAGTTAATGAAACTGTTCCTCTATGCGGCAAGAAACTCCAATATCCAGGGGATATATGCGCCAACCTTAAGAGCCTTACGAAAGGCCAGGCGCGCCCAGACACAGCCACTGTTAGCGATACCCGCTTGTAGAGACGTCTTCCTGGAAATACTGCGTCATCCCAGAGGTATAGCCGCCTTATCGCTCATGCATAGACACGGTGTTTTATCATCATACCTCCCTGCCTGGCGAGATATAGAGGGACAGATGCAGTTCGATCTTTTTCACGCTTATACGGTCGATGAGCATACCCATAGACTCCTGCTGAATATTGAAAATTTCGCTCAAGCTGAACAAAAAGAGGAATTCCCTCTGGGCTCGGTGCTCATAAATCAACTCCCCAAAAAAGGTCTACTTGTTTTAGCAGCACTGTTCCATGATATAGGGAAAGGGCGTGGCGGCGACCACAGCAAATTAGGGGCCGTCGATGCCCTCGAGTTCTGCAAACTCCACGGGCTCAATGATCACGATGGACGTATGGTAGCCTGGCTGGTTGAAAACCACTTGGTGATGTCTGTCACCGCTCAGAGACGCGATATTTCCGACCCCGATGTGGTCGCCGATTTTGCAGATAAGGTCAGAGATGCGGTACATCTGAGTTACCTATACTGCTTAACCGTCGCCGACATCTGTGCCACTAACGAGAAGACCTGGAACAGTTGGAAAGGCTCTTTACTCCGGGATCTTTATTTCTCCACCCAGCGTGTGTTAGCCCGAGGCAAAGAGAAACCTGTCGATATTCGTGCGCGAGTCAGGGAGCATCAGGCCAAGGCTAAAAAAGAGCTATTAAGACGAGGAGTGAAAGAAAAAAACCTAGATGCATTATGGCAGCGTTTTAAGGCGGACTATTTTTTACGCCATCAACCTAATCAGATAGCCTGGCATGCAGAAGCTATTCTTAAACATAAGCAAGATGAACCTCTGGTCCTTATCTCTAAGCACACGACAAGGGGTGGCACAGAGCTGTTTATCTACACAAAAGATAAACCCAAGCTATTCGCGACCGTGATGGCCATACTTGACAACAAAAATATCAATGTTCACGACGCTGGAATAATGGTATCTAAAGATCAATATGTATTAGATTCTTTTGTCATTTTAGAGCAGGATGGTAGCCCTGTATCGCGGATATCGCGAATTCAAGGGCTCAGAAAAACACTCATAAAAGCGCTAAGTAGCGACACATCTAAGCTGCCAAAATTTAAGAAAATCTCCCGCAAAATGAAACCTTTCAGAGTTCAAACTCAGGTAAACTTCTTGCCCTCTCGGCGCCATGGCACCAGCATGATGGAACTTATAGCACTCGATAGCCCAGGACTTTTGGCAAAAGTAGGGGACATTCTCTATAGATGCCAAGTCAAATTGTTGGC
>SDWK01000588.1 GCA_004195335.1 Shewanella sp. | reverse complement strand
AACTTATATTTTTTACCCGATGCCCTTTTGACAGCGGTTCCTCTTACAGGAGCCGGAGCGGGGGTCACCGAACGCGTGATCTGAGGTGATGTCGGCGTTTTAGTCGATTTAGCAGGCGTCGGTGTCGTAGAGCGGGTTATAGGTCGATAAACTCGTCTACGCCCAAGTGCTTTAATTCTCTGTTGCAGTAAGAGAATAGCGTCATCTTTATTGGTCGCAATGTCTTCAAAGCGTTTAGGAAGAAAATCGAGCGCTCCAGCTTCTAACGCGTCAAGTGTCGCCTTCGCTCCATCTTGAGTCAATGAAGAAAACATCAAGATTGGCGTCGGTGTCTTGGCCATAATTTCACGAACGGCACTAATGCCATCCATTACGGGCATCTCGATATCCATAGTGATCACTTGGGGCTTAAGTTCTGCCGCCATTTTTACCGCTTCCAAACCATTGGAAGCGGTACCAATTACCTCTAATTCTGGATCTTTAGTGACAATTTCACTTACCCTTCGACGAAAAAAACTGGAATCGTCAACAACAAGAACTTTAATGCCCATTCAATTTCCTATACCGCATGTTGTTTTATTTTTTTGCGTAATTTTTTAGCAACCCAGGTACATCAAGGATCAGGGCAATACCGCCGTCTGATGTAATAGTGGCGCCAGCCATGCCTGGTGTTCCGTGCAGCAAGGTGCCCAGAGGCTTAATAACAACTTCTTCTTGACCAATAAGAGAGTCAACCACAAAACCTATCTGCATAGTACCAAGCTGAACAATAACCACATGGCCATGCTCTTTATCACCATGCTTTAACCCGGTCTGTTTTCGGCTAAGCCAGTGCTCAAGATAGAACAGAGGCACGGCCTTTTGACGAACTATTACGGTAAGCTGACCATCGACAATATTTGTCTTAGTCAAATCGAGATGGAAGATCTCACTCACACTCGATAGAGGCAATGCAAAGACTTGTTTTGCAACTTCGACCATTAATGTCGGCATAATCGCGAGCGTTAACGGTACTTTAATTTCTAATCGAGTCCCCTTACCTTGCAGCGAGTCGATATAAATAGAGCCGTTTAATTGAGCAATACGAGTTTTTACCACATCCATACCGACGCCACGTCCCGAAATATCGGAAATCTCGACTTTGGTTGAGAAACCTGGAGCGAAAATAAGGTTGTATGCTTCATTATCGGACATTCTAGAGGCGGTCTCTTCATCGAGCACACCCCGGCTTATAGCGATCTCTTTAAGCTTATTGGGATCCATTCCTGCGCCGTCATCCTCAATTTTCAATAGGATGTGGTCGCCTTCTTGACTAGCAGATAAGGTAATGGTACCCGTTCTGGATTTACCCGCAGCCTCTCGATCCGCTGGCATCTCAATACCGTGATCGACAGAGTTTCTAACTAAGTGAACCAGCGGGTCGGCCAGCGCTTCGACAAGATTTTTGTCTAAATCCGTATCTTCACCAATCATTCTCAGATCAATGTCTTTATTCAGAGTTCGAGCTAAATCACGTACGACTCGAGGGAAACGGCCAAAGACTTTCTTAATCGGCTGCATTCGCGTCTTCATCACCGCACCTTGTAGGTCTGCGGTAACAAGATCCAGATTAGCCAAGGCTTTAGAGAGCTCCTCGTCGTCTCGGCTAACCCCTAGGCTGATAAGGCGGTTTCTCACGAGCACTAGCTCGCCAACCATATTCATGATCTGATCGAGTCGTGCAGTATCGACACGAACTGTCGTTTCCGCCTGGGGTTGATTCGCCGGTGCCGCTTTGGCTACGGCCTTAGGTGCCGCCTTAGCTATTGGCGCTTTTGCCGCTGGCTTGGCTGTTGGTGCAGCCTTAGCAGCAGGAGCTGCTGGTGAACTCTTAACCTGGTTAGCGACAGGAGCAACCGCTTTAGGCGCTCCGCCCGAACCATGCAGTTCATCGAGCAACTTTTCAAATTCATCATCAGAGATATCGTCAGAATCTACCGCTGGAGCCGCCGCCTCGACAGGTGGGACAACGGGTGCATCCTTATTTTTAAATTGACCTGAACCATGTAATTCATCGAGCAATGACTCAAACTCATCATCGGTAATATCACCGCTGGTAGGCGTTTGAGGAACAACAGATTTGGTATTTTTAGAAGCCGCTGGAGCGTTCGCCGCCCCATGAAGCGCATCGAGAAGCGCTTCAAATTCTGACTCATCAATTTCATCGATGCTGCCGCCGCTTGTACCACCGCTGACTTTCGGGGCTGGAGCTTCATCAAACAGCTCAATACCTGAATCTTCTGCAGGAGCTTGATCGAATAACTCAATCGAATCATCAATCGATTCTTCAACAGTCTCTGCTGGAAAAGGAGCGCCAGAGCTCAGTAATTTCAAGTTTGCTAATAGTCCTGCATCGGCGTCATCTTGCGCGATACCCGATTTGGTCTGAGCAAACATTGCGTTGATGGCATCCACTGCTTGCAGAATGATATCCATCAATTCTGAAGAGACTTCTCGCTTACCGGTCCGCAACAGATCAAAGGTATTCTCGGCTTCATGACACACATCGACCATCGGGCCCAGGCTAAGAAATCCTGCGCCGCCTTTTACGGTATGAAAACCCCGAAAGATTGCGTTTAGCAGTTCTGTATCTTCTGGGTTATTTTCCAGAGTGACCAACTGTTCAGACAAAAGCTCTAAAATTTCACCAGCTTCGATCAAAAAGTCCTGCAGTATCTCTTCATCAACATCAAATGACATTAATTTGACTCCTAATTAGAAACCCAGACTCGAAAGCAGATCATCGACTTCGTCTTGACCTGTGACAACATCATCACGCTCCTCAGCATTCATGATTGGCCCTTCGGCTTCAACGTTGCTGATCGTGATTGGTGTGTCCTCGCTAACGGGCTGTTCACCAAATACAGTTAGCATAGAAACTAAGTTATTTTCGACTTCACGTACTAAGTCGATGACCCTTCGAATCATCTGCCCTGTTAAATCTTGGAAATCTTGAGCCAATAAAATTTCATTTAGTAGCTCTCTTAAACGAATCGAATCCAATTCGCTTCGATCGACAAACTGCTGAACATCATGACAAAGAACTTTAAATTCATTCAATTCAATATCACGCCTCATGAGCTTACCCCATGTAGGTTTTACCGATTGAATGCTAGTTGTCAGAGCCTCAGCCAAAGGCAAACACTCCTCAACAGCATCCATGGTTTTATTTGCAGCTTGCTCTGTCATATCAATGACATAAGTCAGGCGTTCTTTAGCGTCAGGGATCTCAGTACTCGCTAATTTAACCAGTCTGTCATCGACCTGAAAATCAACAATGGCACTGTGAAGCTGCCGAGTCAGTCTTCCAACCTCATCGAACAGTTCTTTTTGAATTGGCGTTGCAATATCCCTGATCAACTCGTCGGCTTGCTCTTGCTGGCCTTCGGTCAGCAGTTCGACAAGTTTATTTGCTTGCTCTAACGAAATGAGCCCTGAAGTTATAGCCTGCATAACACAACCTTGATTATCCGAGTCGTTCAAAAATTTTCTCTAACTTCTCTTTTAACGTAGCGGCTGTAAAAGGCTTAACAACATAACCATTCACACCGGCTTGCGCTGCTGCGATGATCTGCTCCCTTTTTGCTTCTGCAGTAACCATCAACACAGGTAGGTGCTTTAACTCATCATCTGCGCGAATCGCTTTTAATAAATCGATTCCCTGCATACCAGGCATGTTCCAATCGGTCACGACAAAATCAAAGTCGCCTTTTTGCAACATAGGTAGTGCTGTTGAACCGTCATCAGCTTCTTGAGTGTTATTAAAACCCAAGTCTCTTAACAAGTTCTTGATGATACGCCTCATTGTTGAGAAATCGTCAACAACGAGAATCTTCATATTCTTGTCCAAGGTTTCCTCCGCGGAGCTCTTTAATTATTACTGATATACCCAAACCACTTCAAGATGCAGGGTTCAGCATCCTGAGGTAGCTTGGGTGTATAATTGTTATTTTATTGTCCAATGCTTAAGTTTAGCTTTCAGTCTTAGCATCGCCTGACTCAATATCTGGCTTACCCGCGACTCGCTAACTTCAAGAATGGCCCCAATTTCTTTTAAATTTAATGCTTCGTCATAATAAAGCGATAAAACTAATCCATCTCTCTCAGGCAAAAGCTTAATCGCTTCCACTAACGCCTTATGAAACTCTACATCTGCTATCGATTCAAATATATCATCCTGCTGAACCTCGTCATGACTCACGACATCAACCGATACACCTAAGTCTTCAATACCAACCACTTTCCCAACTGAAACATCATTAAGAATATGATGGTATTCATCGAGAGACATATCAAGTCGCTGAGCAATTTCGGTATCATTGGCATCTCTGCCGAGCTCTTGCCCTAACTCATCGATAACCTGAGCAACTCGTCGTTGATTCCTATGGACCGAGCGCGGAACCCAGTCACCTCGACGGATTTCATCCAGCATCGACCCTCGGATCCGAATGCCTGCAAAAGTTTCAAATTTTGCACCTTTGCTACCATCAAACTTCGAAGAAGCTTCGAGAAGCCCCATCATTCCAGCTTGTAAAAGGTCATCGAGTTGAACAGATGCCGGTAAACGCGCTAATAGATGGTGAGCAATCTTTTTAACCAACGGTGCATACTGTTCAACTATTGAGGCTTTATTATCTAAACAAGTATACGCAGCGGCTTTACTCACTCGTCCTATCCTCTTGATACTCTGGTCGTTGCACTAATCGCTCGACAAAAAACTCAAGATGGCCACCAGGTTGCTGAGGTATTGGCCAACTTATTATCTTATTGGCCAGGCCATGATAAGCAATTGATGCCGGCGATTTTGGGTACGCCTCTACAACCAATTTCTGTTTACGTACGGATTTCCGTAGATTTTCATCGAACGGTATCGTTGCAACTAATTCCAACGCGACATCTAAAAATCGATCCGTAACTTTACTAAGTTTAGCAAAGAGTTCCATCCCTTCCCGTAAACTTCTCACCATATTGGCAACTATTTTAAAACGGAAGACACCATGCTCACGACTCAATATTTTTATTAAGGCATAAGCATCGGTGATCGATGTAGGTTCATCACAGACTACTATTAACACGTCTTGAGAGGCTCGAGAAAAACTCAGTACCATATCTGAGATACCTGCCGCAGTATCGACAATTAAAATATCAAATTGAGTACGCATCTCACTAAAGGCTCGTATTAGACCGGCGTGCTGTGCCTGAGACAATTCGACCATTGACTGTGTTCCTGAGGTAGCCGGAATAATACCGATCCCTTTAGGCCCACGAACAATAATATCATCCAGCTCTGCGTCACCCGATAATACATGTGATAAGTTACGATCTGCTCGTATCCCCAACATAATATCGACATTAGCCAAGCCTAAATCAGCATCTAGGACTAATACACGTTTTCCTTTTTCAGCCAAGGCGACGGCAGTATTGATAGAGACACTGGTTTTACCCACGCCACCTTTACCACCAGAAACCGCGATTACTTTTACTTTTTCGTTATAAGGTTGATTCATCATACGTAAACCACTTGCTTGATCCCGACTCATTGCTTTACTCAAATGCATAGGCCCTTTCATCTGACCTTTCACTGTTCTGTATTAGGTGTTGTTCTTTCTTATCCATTACTGATAACGCCTTATTAGCTAAAGCTAAGGTATCAGCAACTTGCATATCTTCCGGAACTCTTTGTCCGTCAGTTACATAACTTAATGGTAACCCACTTTGTATCAATACGCTCAGTGCTGGAGCTAAAGAAACTGATTCGTCGAGTTTAGTTAAGACCGCTCCCGACAGTGGAATACGTTTAAATTGCGCTACGGCGTCCTCTAGCACTCTTCTCTGCCCTGTAGAGGACAGTACCAGATAACTGCGTATAGGTATTCTGCTATTTGCAGCTAAATTATCAAGTTGCTGGAAAAGTCTGATATCTCGCTGTCCCATACCCGCCGTATCTATCAATACTAGCTTGCGATTCCTGAACTGATAAAGAATTTGTTCCAATTCATTGAGATCATGTGCTTGCTTTACCGGACACCCCATTATTTTGCCATAGGTAGCCAATTGCTCAAAGGCGCCAATGCGATAATGATCGGTCGTAATCAATGCAACTTGATCTGCACCATGGTGTGCGACATATCTGGCGGCTAATTTTGCAATGGTAGTTGTCTTGCCAACGCCCGTTGGACCGACAAATGCGACAACCCCACCTTGGCGAACAATATCATCACCTTGATTATCTAACATATTAGCCAAACTGCGGGGC
>SDWK01000151.1 GCA_004195335.1 Shewanella sp. | reverse complement strand
GCCTCAGACAGCGGAGGCCGAATTCCCGGGGACGATTCGAAGCCCTCCAGCGGGGTTATCGACGGGAAAGAACCCAATAATCAAAAAGGGCAGGCTCCAACGGAGTCTGCCCTTTTTTTAACCGTGGTCTTCCCCAATTTGCATCCGCCGCAGCGCAAGGGTGGTGGCCGGAAAAAGGCCCCGCAGGGGTCGGGACAGGACGTCCCGATTCATCGAGGGGCAGGAGCCCCATTCGATGAACCCCGGTCAGTTCCCTTTCGCGGAGGGAACCCGAAGGGCGGCTGCGGCTTTGGGGCGGCACTTTTCTGCACACTCTTTTGCTGCCTGGGCAAAAGAGTGTGGCGTCAGTCGGGACACAACCCGACAGTGTATGGTTTTCTGGGTCAGAATAGAATCATCGTTTGTCAAACCTGGCCTCTATGCCACCATTGCCTGAGCTTCAAGCTAAAATCTTTCTTTGCGGTCACGATTAATTAGAGTGTTTCTTTTCCCAAAATAGTAAGTCAATGAAGTTGTTACGTTTGTTTCGTCATCTTCATCGAATGATAGCCCAACATCGACACTAAGTTTTGAACCTAGAAATGGTGCTTGGTACGTAGTTGAAAGGCCATAGTTCTCTTTGAAATCTAAAAAGCCAGCAAAAGCTCTAATCGCCAAATTTTCGAGAGGATAAAAGCTAAGAAGTGCCGCTGCGTTGTCATCGTTAGAGATCAGGACATTGGAGTCGTTACTTTCCGCATGAGACCCATTCATGCCAACTGTTATTTTGTCGAAATATAACTCACCATTTATGGTGTAGCTCTGGAGATTTGCATTGGGTAAGTTGGAAGATCGAAATTCATGGTGGCGTACATTAAATCCAATCAGACCAAAATCATAGTCTCTAAGAAAAACTCCACCTGTGATAGCGTAGGTATCGCTATCTAAGACACTGTTGACCCTTGTCGCGTCAGCTCCAATGTTTATCCCTAAATATTTTGCCACAGGGATATTGATATCTACACCACCACCAAATGATGTGACCTCATCCCGTTTTGATAAATGTGCATTGGCGCTATAGTTAAGATCAGTTACAGCTCTATTCTCTGCATTGACCACTAGTGGGCAGGCAAGAGAGATAAGCAGTAAGGTAAGAAGATGTTTTTTAAGCATTTTTCCTCCGGTAGATTGATTGAATGGTCATATTTGAGTTTGAAGTGCTCTAATCTGTGCGGGCGGGTTGAAACCCTGGCACTCGTATTGGGCAGCATTAATATTTAGGGAGATATGCCGTTTCTGTACGCGTAGATACCGTCTTGGCCGTCAATATTAATTCGAAGAAATTGTCGGATTAAATGGCTGTCCAGATTTGAGTACGCCATAGATAATGTGGACAAGTTTTCGCATTATTGCTCCGATGATTGTCATTTTGTTTTTGCCATTATTTGCGAGGCGGTTTGCAAAGTCAGCAATCACAGGATTAAATCTTTTTGCCACCATGGCCGGGAAAAAGAGGGCCTTTCTGAGTTTATTGTTACCGATTTTTGACAGTCTGGTTTTGCCTCGAACCGAGGATCCTGACTCATGTAACATTGGGTTTAAACCTGCAAATGCCGCGAGTTGTTTGGCGTTGGAGAAGTTATCTACCGATCTTATCTCCGCCAAAACAACGGCAATGGTTTTATCTCCGATTCCCGGAATGGATGACAATAAATCACTTTGTTTTTTAAGCGTCGGATTTTTATCAATCTGATCTTTGATTTGCTTCTTCGTTTTTTCAATTTCCAGTTCCAGGTAGTCCAGATGATCTTGGATAGAAGGGACAACAACTGCCTCAGATACTGAAAGTCGATTGGCTTCCATTCCTTGCATGGAAAGCAGAGATTCCAGACGTCGAACTAACGCTTGGAGTTCACGAACCTCCATGGATGGAGCGATCCACGGATCGGGATTTTTCGACTGGCAAAATTTGGCAATAAGTCGAGCATCCCCTTTATCTGTTTTGTTTCGGGACATCTCGCTTTGGGCAAACCCCTTGATCATTAAGGGGTTCACGACACTTACTGTGTGCCCATGGTCTGCGAGAAAGATGGCTAAATCTTCCCAATATGCGCCAGTTGCTTCCATGCAGGCATGAACATGATCAACCTTCCAGCGCTGATGGAGCCATGCTTGAAGAGCTTTAAAACCCTCGGGATTGTTATTGATAACTTTTGACCTGATTTTACCGTCGATGAGTAACGCAACATCGAACTTGTTTTTCGCAATGTCGATACCCAGAATTGCCGTTACCATGAATAATTCCTTTGTGTTGAAGAACTGCTTATTGTTGGCGCTGATACAGCATGCTCAATTCAACCTTGCAAATACTGGCTCATCCCATACTGGGGGCCTAAGATACCGTTCGAATTTGAGAGCATGAGAAGGAGAAGGGGACCAAATCTACACGACAAGCTTGTAGCTTAAGGGTGGAT
>SDWK01000580.1 GCA_004195335.1 Shewanella sp. | reverse complement strand
GCACGACTGAAAGGATTCAGGAGGTAGAGTAACGCATGGAGCAGTTACCGAGGATGCCAGAGCCGAGGAGCAATAAAGGGCCTTGCCTCACAACCGCTAAACTCTCGCTGAGTGACCACACCTTTATACCGATTGGTATTAGTACGCTATAACCAAAACTCGTACTAGATAACCAAAATTTGTTTTTCTCATTTTGGAAAAAGTTTATTTCAATTACCCCCTATTATCAAATCAATCACCGCCTCCTATACTGACTCCATCGACCAATCACAAGAGTAACGATGGATGAAAGTATTAGTATTTGGCGCCTCAGGCAAAATTGGTCGTCAGGTTGTTAAACAACTGACGACAAAACATGAGGTCATTAGCGTGGGCTCACGCAGCGGCGATATTATTGCCGATTATAGTGATGAAGCCGCGGTCCAATCTGTGTTTGAAAAAGTGACCGATCTCGATGCCATCGTCGTGGCCGTTGGTGGCGACAGTATCTTTAAGCCACTGAATGAAATCGGAGACAATGAGTTTCGCCATGGCGCCGAACGTAAACTGGTTGCCCAGTTTCGCTTGGTGCGTTATGCCGAAAAACACCTCAACGAAGGTGGCTCTATCACCCTCACCAGTGGCTTTTTGAGCCACTACCCAAATCCGTACAGCATGGCTACAGGGCCCTTTAATGCGGCAATCGATACCTTCGTACAGCAGAGCGAGCCTTGGCTTAAACCTGGACTGCGCTTAAACGTAGTCAGCCCGGCACCGGTCGTGGAAGCTGAACGTGTCGCTAAGGGATTGGTGAGTGCAGAGCAAGTGGCGGCTTACTATGTTGATTCCATTGAAGGACAAGCAAGCGGAAAAGTTTTTAGAGCATGGGGTGGTCTACCTCTGCCGGCAAACGATTAACTCATTTTTTAAGAGAGGTTTCACAATGAAATACCCAGCTTCAATCAGAGCCATTCACTGGCTAAGCGCGTTACTCATCACAGGTCTACTTACACTGGGCATCTATATGACACCATTTCAAGTCGACAATATGGCGTTTTCAGAAGAGCTCTACTTCTGGCACAAGTCTTTTGGTGTGCTGGCCTTTTTAATCGTATTGCTACGTCTAATTAACCGTAGGCGTCATAATTTGCCAGAGCTTCCTCAGACCATGCCAAAACACGAAAAATTAGCCGCGAAAATAGCTCATAAGAGTTTGTACGCTTTACTAATTATCGTCCCAATCCTCGGCTACGTACAGTCTTGTACTTATGAATTTAGCTCTGGCGTACATTTTTTCGGCATCCTGCTGCCTGAACTATTCGAAGACAACAAGTCTGTATTTGAAACCGTGAATCTGCTCCACAAGGCAGCATCTTATACCTTGATTGTATTGATATTTGCCCATGTTGCCGGAGCGTTAAAACACCGGTTTTTTGATAAAGAAAATGATGTGCTTAATCGTATTATTTAACACACACCTTAACCACTGTTCTGAAATAACGGAGATAAAACCATGAAGAAAATTAATATCACCCTATTTGCCATATTACTCGCCGGTTTAGCCACCAGCACTAACTTATTGGCCGAGGAGAGCGTTGCCGACCTTAAAGCCCAGATTGCCGAGTTGCAGACACAAGTCGACGCTAACAAGGCAGAAAGAGCTCAAACAGCTACACATTTGGCCATATTCGATGAACTAGATCTCGTCGCTTTCAACGACAGAGACATGAAACGCATCGGAGAGATCCACGCTGACAATGTGATCGTTCACAATCCTGATGGGACCCAAACATCCCCTTTCTCACCACATTCAGAGGAGCTTGATTTTCTTTTTGACACCTTTGATTTCAAAGTTGCCGAACATATCGTCGGCTTCGGTTTCGGAGAGTGGACCGCAGGGATCAGTATCTCGGAAGGAAAGTGGGTTAAGCCATTCACTTTACCCAACGGTACTGTTTTACAGCCAACAAACAAGAAGGTTCGCATCAAAATAGCCACCATCGCGCGTTGGGAAAATGGTCGTATCGCCGAGGAGTATCTCTTCTGGGACAACGCCGACTGGAACCGTCAAATCGGTCTGGATTAATTATTCACTAACAAAGGCTTGGGATAACTCATGAAGAAACAAAGTGTAAACTTGATTCCAAATGTTAATAAGGCACTTGTCCTGGTATTTAGTAAGATTTTCTTGCTGGCGATGCTGGTAAACGCCGCCCAAGCCGAAGACAGCTCGCCCTACGTGGGCGAGCAGTTACACTTCTTCCGTTGGTTAGAAGACTATCGGGATTTTCCGGACACTGATTTTAATAAGGATCCTCTAGCGGCGATAAAGCATATCGAGCTATCTGACAGGTATCCAACTTACGTCACTCTTGGTGGAGATTACCGTTTACGCTATGAAAGCTATTCCAATCAAAAGCTTGGACTGAAATCTTATTCATCCACCCATTCGGCCCTACATCGCTTTATGTTACATGCCGATCTACAGTTTGAGCAGACCCGCGTGTTTGTGCAGCTGGCCAACTATAAGGAGCAAGGGCTCGACAATAATGCAGATCCTTTCGCCGAGTCCGAAACTGATTTACAGCAGGCCTTTATCGACTGGAAATTTCACGAACTAAACGTTCGGGTTGGTCGTCAGGAACTCATTCTCGGCGGCGGCAAAAAGACCGGAATTCGAGAAGGTAAAAACCAACGACGTGCATTCGATGGTGTGAAGCTCTCCCATAAATTAGGCACTAACACCATTGCCGAGCTTCTCTATATGCAAGAAGTCAGGCCCAATGAAGCGGCCTTTCAGGATAGTTCGAGTGAGGGTGCTAAACTCTATGGGGCATATTTCAATTCAGTGATGAAGTGGACTCAAGGCAATAATCTGGATCTATTCTATCTTGGGTTTGAGCGAAACAATGCGATTTTTGAGCAAGGCATCGCTGACGAGAAACGCCAAAGTATTGGAGCCAGATGGTGGAATAAAACAGGACACTTAAACTTTGATTATGAGTTGACCTATCAGTTTGGAGACTTTGGTAGCGATACTATTTCGGCCCTAGGCTTTGCCACCGATAGTTCATATAGCTTAGATCATGCATTTAGCTGGTCTCCAAAAATTGGACTTAGATTCGATTATGCCAGTGGTGATCAGGATCAAAATGACAATACCTTAGGTACCTATAATGCCCTTTTCCCAAATGCGGCGTACGTGTCAGAGGCAGCCATTTTTGCGCCAGCCAATATGTGGGATATTCAGCCTTATCTAGAGATCTCCCCCGATGAAGAAGTCACTCTATTCACCGGAGTCAGTTACCTGTGGCGAGACTCACTCAACGACGGGGTATATCTCTATCCTGGCTTCCCCGCGATTTCATCACAGGAAACAGATAACAAATCATACGGTTATCAGATAAATTTGGTTGCTAAATGGAACCCGTCAAACTTTATCACGCTGCAAGCAGCCTATGTGAATACACTTGCAGGGGATGTCATCACTGATGCGGGCGGCGAAGATTCTGAGTTCTTCATGTTTTCTCTTGGCATGCGTTTTTAGGTCACTCGACTAATACCAATCGGTAAATTTAAGTTGCGAGGAAATCTCCTGACCAAACAATCACAATTTGGAGTTCTTCCACATTTAGATTAATCTTATCTCCCTGATTTGTACTCTCCACAACAGGCATAACGCAAGCCATGACCAAAGTAGCCGTCTTATATTATCTGTATGATCCCATGTGCAGTTGGTGTTGGGGTTACGCCCCGACTTGGCTCAAACTCCAGACAGAGTTAGAAAGAAGTGGAATAAAGGTTGAGTATCGACTCGGCGGATTGGCACCAGATTCTGATGAGCCCATGGCTGAGGATATGCAGCGTTTTCTCGAACAAACCTGGCATAAAATAAGCGCCCAGCTAGGCACTAGATTTAACTACGATTTTTGGACATTGTGCCAACCGAGACGCTCAACCTACCCGGCCTGTCGCGCAGCATTTATTGCCAGAGAAGCGGGCCTGGAGCAAGCCATGGTTCAGGGAATTCAACATGCCTACTATCTGGAGGCTAAAAACCCTTCGGATTTGGCAACATTAATCGACATTGCCGCCGCTATCGGACTCGATGCCAACAGATTTACTGAGCAGATGCTTGATGAAAAGCTAAATCAAAGGTTAATGAAAGAGATAGCCGCTGTAGGGCAACTGCCGATTCAAGGTTTCCCCTCTTTGGTGCTCGAGCACAATGGGCAGTTAACGCCGATAGCGCTGGACTATCGAGAGAGGCAATTGACCTTTAAGTCAATAACAGCCCGGCTAGCCTGAAAATGCTCAAGTTAGTATCTGGTGACGTCTCTTTGGTTGCTCACCCTTCTATGATCTCAATTAAGTCGATTGCACGACACAATTACGGCCATCACGTTTTGCCGTATATAGGGCTTTGTCGGCGCGAATAAACATATCTTCGTCGCTGTCACCCTTTATCGAGACAGTCACACCAAAACTGGCGGTCACACTGCCAACTTCCGAAAAATCTGTACCTTCGATGGTTTTACGTATTTTTTCAGCCAGTTGTTTCGCGCCATCGATGGACGTTTCGGGGCAAATAAGCAGAAATTCTTCGCCGCCCCACCGTCCCAGCAGATCATTTTTACGCACATTTGACGCCAAGATCTGCCCCATTTCGATCAATACCTTGTCACCAACCTTATGACCAAAATTATCATTAACCTGTTTGAAGTGATCGACATCGAGCAATATCATACTAAATTGACGCTCGTACCGATTGAAGCGATCAAATTCATGACTAAACAGTTCATCGAGTCGACGACGATTGTTGAGTCCGGTTAGTGTATCTGTAATTGACAAACGTTCGATCTCCTTTCTGCCTGTAATATCATGGCTTACCGATGTAAAACCTATGATTTCCCCATTACTATCAAAGTCTGGGGTGATCACATGATTAAGCCAGAAACTGTTGCCATCCTTATTTTTATCTTTAATTTCACCATGCCATGTTTTGCCCTGTAAAATTGTTCGCCATATCTCCTCATGGGTTTCGGCGGGGGTATCTGGGTGTTTGACGATATTGTGTCTCTTTCCTTTCATTTCTTCGGCCGAGAAACCATATATCTCACTTAAGGCCGCGCTGGTAGAGAGGATATGCCCGGCTCTGTCGGTCGATGATGTGATGACATATCGGTTGATGATCTCGGCATAGTTTTTAATTTTAAAATACGCATCGCTCAACTTCCGCTGTAATCTGGCTGGAATAATGGCCACTAAGCCCGACAGAATGAATGATACAAACAGTACAGTAAGCGCGGTAAGCCCCGCCGTTAACATATTGTTTCTCTTGAATTTAGCAAGCAGACTCTCGCGCGGAACAGCCATAACAAAAACTTCATCATGATTCTTAAGGATCGCACTTATCGGAAAGGTGAAATGATCGCGCGCATGGGTATCTTTCACCTCTAAAACGGAATCACCGAACTGTGGAAACTGCGTGAACACGTTCGAGCGATTGGGAAGGTATCGGCTCCAGGCCAGATCTGGTGAAGGATGAAGAATAAACTCCCCCTCTTTATCTATGATATAGATATCAAAATCTGAAGATGCGCCGAGTGTGGACAGAAGCGTATCGATGGAGATGTTTGCGACAATCAAACCTGAAAACTGGTTTTGTGAAAATACCGGAGTCGCAATACGAAATGTAGGTACAATAGGGATCTCAATCTGACCATATTCCATATTTAAGTCAAAGTTTGAATGCCAATACATTCCCTTGGATAAGTAGGCTGTATCTTTGAAATAGTATCTGTCTTTCTTATTCTGAAGCTGCTGCACAGGGATGATGACTGGTATATCCTCGCCTTTGATTCGATCGACTCTGACCGCTTCCATTCCCGATGACTCGATGAAACGCAGTTGCATAAACGAATCATTAGACCCAGTGGTGGCAAGCAAAAGGTGGCTAAGGTTATGGCGTGCATCAGGACTGTTAGTACTTAAATACTTGAGGGTTAAGTCGCTGGTCGCAATAGCCCCAACCACATTTTCTGCATGCCGCATAAATTCATTAAGCAGAACATATTTAACGGCCTTTTCTGCCGACACTTTTTCACGGATCTCACTCTCAATATTGGTATATTGAATGTTGTAGTTAATCAAGGAGGTGATAACAGCAACTAAGCTACCAAACAGCAGAAAAAAAAGCGTAAAGATCCAATAATACCGCCTTCCTATTAATGAGGAGGAAAAATTTGAACTGCCCAAACGATCCTTCTTAGAAGCATCCTTCATATCAGCCTCTTTTCCCCGCTTAATGTCATAGTATTAATC
>SDWK01000579.1 GCA_004195335.1 Shewanella sp. | reverse complement strand
AGATGTGTATAAGAGACAGAAAGGTAAGTGAACGGAATCCCTAAGGTGCTTACAAAAACTTTGTTCTTTAGCTTGATGATTTAACCCGTCTTCACTGAATAGTATCCTTACTGCTTATTCTTGCATTTATCTTCATCACCGCAAGAACAGTTTCCACCACAGCCCCGTTTTTCCACATAAGGACCAAATTCCGGATGGCGTTCAGCAAATTGCCGTGCAAGATACTGTACTGCTACCCAGCCAGATAAGACCAACATAATCGTGACACAAGCTATCAGAAAATCAAACATGACCACTTCCCAGTCCGGCAAAACCCATAAAGGCAAGAGATAATAAACCCGCTAACATCAGGCTCATGGTTGCACCCTGGCTAACGGTCGGTACTTTAGCCAATTCCAGTTTCTCACGCAGACCAGCCATTAGCATCAGGGCGATAGTGAAACCAACACCTGCACCGAGGCTGAATGTAAGGCTCTGAAGAAAGTTATATTCTCTGAAGGTCTGGAATAATGCCAAGCCGAGAATTGCACAATTAGTCGTAATCAATGGCAAGAATATACCCAGGGCTCTAAAAATTGTTGGGCTGAATTTTTTTACCACCATTTCTACCAACTGAACCGCCGAGGCAATCACCGCTATATAACAAATTAAACGCAAAAACTGTATATCAAACTCATTGAGTAACCAATTGATTCCAAACGCAGAAATTGAACTAACCAACATAACAAACATTGTCGCTAGTCCCATATTCCAGGCGGTTTCTTTTTTTGCTGAAACACCGAGGAAAGGGCACAAACCCAAGAATAGGGCTAGCACAAAATTGTTACTCAGAGCTGCATTGATAAAAATAAAGGTTAAAGAATTAGGATCCATCGCGAGCCACTCCTTCTACATTCAAATGATTTTTTTCTTTGCGTTGTTTTATATACTCAAATAATAACAACCAAGCACCTAGGACAAAGAATCCGCCTGGAGGCAGAAGCATCACAATCCAAGGTTCAAAATCGACGCTAAACACTTGAAAACCGAGAATAGTTCCTGCACCCAATAATTCACGTGTTACTCCTAGACAGAGTAAAGCGATGGTAAAACCTACGCCCATTCCCAGAGCATTAATGATTGCTGTACTTACTTTCTGCTTCGAGGCATAGGCTTCTGCTCTGCCCAAAATCACACAGTTAACAACGATCAATTGTATGAAAGCTCCCAGAGCATTATATAAATCCAGACTGATGGACTGGATCAAATAATCCACCATGGTAACGAACGTGGCGATAATAATAATATAAGAGGCAATGCGAACTTGTTTCGGGATCAGCTTGCGTAACAAGGAAACCAGAGTACTTGAAGCAACAAGGACAAATAATGTAGCAAGCCCCATCGCAATAGCATTCATCGTGGTATTAGTCACTGCCAATACCGGACAAAGACCCAGTAGCATTACAAATACGGGATTCTCTTTCCAAAGCCCTCGAGTGAACGTATCCAGGGTGATGGTTTCTTCTTGATTGGGTAGTGGAGCCATATTTTCACTCACTCATTATTCTTTGTTTCAGACTTTTCTTCAGGATTTTGCAACTCATTCAGATACTTGTTTATCAATGGGATAACCCTTTGACCGCTCTGATTAATCATTTTACCAATCGCTTTTGATGAAATGGTTGCTCCCGAGATTGCATCAATTTGCCACGATTCAGTTTTGGAACCGTGTTTTACCGTTGCGATCTCATTTTTAAGTGCATCCAGATTGTCATTTAACCTGGCATCAAGTGCGTTAAAGTTTTTCAGAAAATCAGCATCAAAAGCTATCTTATCGCCCAATCCAGGAGTCTCAGCCATCTTAAGAATTTTAATGCCCGTTACGCATTGGCAGGAGGGGTCATATCCATAGAGGATACGGATCACATCTTGATAGCCTGTTGCTGCAGCTTCCAGTGCTATTCCTCGAAGTTCATCTTTATCGTCGTAAGCCGCATAGATTTTTTCGCCCTCAAACGATGATTCTTTTTGATCGACATCGAGTAAAACAAGACCCTCTTCTCCCAAAAAATAATCTCTCTTAGAGCTGACATCTGACAGAACAACGGATATAGCCTTTTCAATAGCAATCCGCTTATTTTCAGCAATGATTGGTTTGGTTATTTGGTAAACCAGTACCACCAAAAATCCTGATAACATCGCGATCCCGGTCAAAGCTCGAATCATCGCAAAACTCGGAGCTTCTGATTGTCGTGTTGCTTGCTGTTCCGGAGGCATATCGGAATGACTCATGATCCCCCCACCTTTTTACGTTGACCATAGATCCGGGGCTGCGTTACTGCTGAAATCATTGGTGACATGGCGTTGGCCACTAAAATTGCATACATAACACCTTCCGTCAGACCACCAAATAAACGAATAATAATGGTTAAAAAACCAATAATAGCCCCATAAAGCCAAGCGCCTTTAACGGTCATCGGCGAACCCACCATATCCGTAGCCATAAATACCGCTCCGAGCATTAATCCACCGGAAAGCAACATAAACTGCGGGCTTGGATAATTTTCGGGATCCATAAGATAAAAGGGTAATGTTGTTAACGCAGCGGCAATAAGAACACCGGCGGAAATACGCCAGTCCATCATCTTACGAATAGCTAAATAGAGACCAGATAAAAGTATTATTACAACCGATGTTTCACCGGCTGAACCTGCAACATAGCCCAGTAGCAAATCCATACTGTTGGTACTAATGTGTTCAAATTTTTGTAGCGCCAACGGCGTAGCGCCGGTAAAACCATCAATAGCCAGCTCCTTTACCCAATCAGCAGTATCAACGGGGCTCATAAATGGCATTGCTAAGCTGGATGGAATAAATTCCAGAAAACGCCCCGGAGCAAGGGCTGGTGTCCAGGTTGTGATGGCTACGGGGAATGCTGCCTGCACAAAGGCTCGACCGACAAGCGCCGGATTCATCACGTTATAACCCAAACCACCAAATAACGATTTTCCCAGAGCAATGGCGATAAAGCCTGCCACTGCGGCCATCCAGAGGGGAAACCCCGGTGGTAATGTCAGAGCGATAAGCAGTCCGGTGATAACAACACTGAAATCAGTAACCGTATTTGGCTTATCTGAGAGACGACAAAATAGCGCTTCAGTTAATAAACAGGTCACGGTAGTCACCAACATTAATGTCAGAGCACTGATACCAAATTGATAAACAGACCATGCACAGACAGGTAGCAGCGCATACACTACATTACGCATGATCTGATCTACGGAGATCATTTTTTTTAGGTGCGGAGAAGTATGTAACTCCACTGGCTTAGCTAATAGACTCATAATTCTTTCACTTTATTTTTACGGTTTATCGCTTTAGCAATCCTGAAATATTGCGTTAATGGAATATTGGCTGGGCAAACGTAACTGCAACATCCACATTCGAAACAATCGTTGAGGTGATAATCATCTTCCATCGCCTCATAGCCACTAACCATTGCTAGTTGCCCTAACATCGAAGGATTCAAATAAATAGGACAGGCGGCGAGACAGGCTCCACACTTAATACATGGGAATACTTGGGGCTTTTCAATTTTGGTTCTCAGGGACTCTAACACTAGAACACCAGATACCCCCTTAGTGATGGCTATATCAAGTGAAGCGGTAGTCATGCCCATCATCGGCCCACCCATAATGATCTTTGAAAAATCATCGCTCAAACCCACTTGTTCCAGCACAAATCGCAACGGCGTGCCAATGGGTACAAGATAATTCCCTGGTTTGTTTACCCCATGTCCAGAAACTGTAACTACACGTTCTATTAAACCCCGACTTTGAGGTAATAAATCGCCTAATTGCGCCATGGTTCCAACATTGTAGACCGCTACACCTATTTCAGCGGGGAGCCCACCCGAGGGGACTTCTTTATTTAGCAGACTCTTGATCAGCATCTTCTCAGCACCCTGGGGGTATTTTGTTTCTACCAACTCACAACTAATGTTCCCGTCTTTAGGGAGTTTGCTTTGGATTATCTCGAACGCATCGAGTTTATTATCTTCTACGCCAATGATTGCTCGTTTAGCAGCAACAGCCTCCATCACCACCTGTATTCCAAGAATTAACTTATCAGTATGTTCCTGCATGATCCGATCATCACAGGTTAAATACGGCTCACATTCACAGCCATTGATTAATACTGTATCGATGGACATACCCTTAGGAGGTAATAACTTTACATGGCTTGGAAATGCCGCCCCACCAAGCCCAACCATTCCTGAGGCCTGTACTGCCTGAACTAATTTTTCGGGAGTGTACTGCCGAATATCGACAGCACACTCAAACAATACTTTTTGATCCGAAGCGGAATAAGTATCAATAATAATGGCTGGTGTTTTTGGCCCTGATGCGGTCGCGACCAACCTGTCGATAGACTTTACTACACCCGTTACGGGCGAATGCATGGGTACCGAGACAAATCCACCGGCCTCGGCGATAGGCTCGCCGCGAACCACCTCTTGACCCACTTTGACAATAGCTTTAGCCGGTGCACCCAAATGCTGTGCCAAAGGCACAATCATCTGTTTGGCAAAAGGTATTCGGCGGATCGCAAGCTCCGCTGTTGCTTCCTTATGATCAATAGGGTGTATCCCGTGACCAAAAGTCTTCCTGGTTGAAAAAAAATCCAATAAAGTCATTACAACCCCCAGCTTTACTGAAACCTTTCAGCTCGTTTGATCAACTTTTCAAGGTTTTTCTCTCCGCTATTCCATGGCGTACCGGGATGAATAACCTCTGCTGTACACTTCTCTGCAGATTTGACGATATCCTCGAATGTTCCGCCCTGACGATTAATCACAACTCCCTGTTTATCATCGTTATACTGGAATATTCCTGGTGCAAGATTGATACATTCATCACAAGCTATACACTCTGGTGTTTCAATCCATACCGGCTCGTAATCATCAGGGGTAACAGTCGATGTAGGGTTTTCTACCGCAGCCCTGCTGGCTATTAATGATGAATCCGGCATTGAAAAATCACCACCTGACATCGCTAATAAATTTGCCGCCAGGGATTGTGCCATTTCGGCTCTAGCCTGATCGGCGACAGCTTTAGCATCGACTTTAGTCCGCACATCTTCACCGGCAAATGAACGTAATTGATACCAGAACTGACGTCGCTCTTCACAGGAGAGAACAATTGGCTGGGCAACAAGGATACGGGTTAAGTGGTTCTTGGCATCTACACCCCAGATGTAAGGAAATTTACCATCCCGTTCATTCTCATCCATATCCAGAAATAGATGCAATTGAACCATGTCGTCATTCCATGTTTCAGGAGGAGCTTGACGAAATTGCTTTCGGAATCGACCTTCAGTCACGGCAAAATCAGCAAAGGTAAGCGGCACGTCCAATTGACCTTTGTTGCCCTCCTCATCGACATAGTCAAGTATGTACATTGGCCAATCGTCATTGATAGCGGGGTTGCCTTTGATGCTACTACACTCTTCAAAAGTCGACCCAGCATCGGGATCAAATTTGAACAAAGGATAAGCACGAGATTCCATTGCAAGTTTGGCTTGAGTTGTAGATGCATCATCGGCAACACCATGCTCTGGCTGACAAGTGGTATAGATATTAAATATTGCAGGTCTTCGACTATTAAGGCCTTCAATAAAACCTTCAATCATGTGTGTTTCCGTCGCTGCAGAACTTTGCAGAACGTAGGTTGTACGGTGAGCAGCGGCAATCAGACTCATTTCTTTACGAGTCTCCGTTTTTCCTTTAGCAGCTTTACCATAAGGGGACATATCCGCAACTTGTCCGACAAAAGTCGAGGTACAAGCCTGACCTCCGGTATTGGAATAAACCTGAGTATCAAGCACCAGTACTTTCACCGGCACCCCGGACATCATTTGACGGGATAAATTCTGGAAACCTATGTCGTACATAGCACCATCACCACCGACTGCAACTACTGGCGGGCATAGAAGGTATTCTTCATCATTAAACTGCTTCCAATTGAAGCGCTTAAAGAAGTCATCATGGCTATCATTATTATACTTTCCTGCGAGTTCCAATTCTGCAACACGAATGGCTTTAAAACCCTCACTCATCTTGCGCATATGGCCTTCAAATATACCCATGGCAACCGATGGTGAATCCTGGAATAAATGGCTTGTCCAGGGGAAAGGGTAAGGATTATAAGGGAATGTAGCCCCCCATACAGAAGTACAACCCGTGGAGTTGATAATACCCATCTCAGCACGGCCTTTGCCTGTTGTGCCTACTTCATACTGCCATTTTAAATAACG
>SDWK01000575.1 GCA_004195335.1 Shewanella sp. | reverse complement strand
GGGTTGCTTGATGTGGTGTTGTTCGAAAAGACCAGTATCGGTATCAGTTCAAGCAAGGCGGCCAGAGCCTTGGCAAAAGCCAGCAAACTAGCGTTCTCCGAGATCGCTCAAGGGCGCGACGAGGTCAACTCGGTGCATAACCGAGAAGTGGGGCAAATTGTTATCGGCAGTATGCCGCTGGCCAGAACCTCGGTGTTACCCAAAGCGATTATTCAATTCTCCAACCAGTTTTCGGATTTCAACATTAAGATTAATGACGGCCCTTATGATGATCTGCTCTATCACTTACGTCAGGGTGATATCGATCTACTGATCGGCGCGTTGCGGTTTCCTCTGCCCAGCGATGATGTGTTGCAGGAGGAGCTGTTTTCAACCCCTGTAGCGATTGTGGCTCGCCCGGGCCATCCGCTTTGTCGTATGGAACAGGTCGATGTTACTGCCTTGCAACGGTATCCGTGGGTTGTTCCACAACCGGGAGCGCCGACGCGAGCAATCTTTGAAACGACGTTTGCTGAGGCCGGTGTCGATGTGCCGAAACGGCTGGTTGAAACCAGTTCTCAGATTCTTACCCGCGCTTTGCTACTGGGCAGCGATCGATTGACCATGATCTCTGAACACCAGATACAGAATGAGCTTGTAACAGGGGTTCTAAAAACGGTTTCTTATGAGATGGCGCATTCTTTCCGGCCGATAGGGATTACCGTTCGGCGTGATTGGAGGCCAACAAATACACAGCTTTCCTTTATTAACAGGGTTCGTTGGAGTGAACAAATTGTTGATCCAGACGATCAGTAAATATTATCGTCTATGCGAAAAATGAATGGTTGTGATCATTATCCAATTTTCCTTGTCGGATTAGCGGTGTTAGTTTTCTAAGCAGCAGAACAGGCGTGCAATCCCTTTTTTTAGTTGTGACGCACATGCTTTAAAGTCATTGAATTAAAGCCGGCGGATAGCTGCGCAGAGTGACATTAACGGAGCAAGATGCCGTGAACCGAATAGTGGAGAGAGTCTGATGAGAGTATGTATTGCCGGTGCTGCGGGTGCCTTTGGGATGAAACACCTAGAAGCGATAGGTGCGATTGACGATGCTGAGGTTGTATCGGTGGTCGGCACTAATGCTGAAAAAATACAGGCGTTCGCGGCTGAGCATGGCATACCCCATTTCACGACAGACCTGGCTGAAAGTCTGGCACGTGATGACGTAGATTGCGTGATACTGGCGACACCGACCCAGATGCATGCGGCTCAGGTTATCCAGTGTCTGGAGGCGGGTAAGCCGGTGCAGACTGAAATTCCCATGGCAGATAATATCGGTGATGCTCGGCGCATTGTCGAGCTACAAAAAGAGACCGGCCTGGTGGCTATGGCGGGGCATACCCGTCGTTTTAATCCCAGCCATCAGTGGATTCACAATAAAGTTGAAGCGGGTGAGCTGAAGGTCCTGCAAATGGACGTGCAGACCTATTTCTTCCGCCGCACCAATACCAATGCCAAAGGTGAGGCGCGTTCCTGGACGGATCATCTGCTCTGGCATCATGCCTGCCATAGCGTTGATCTGTTCCAGTATCAAACCGGTGAAACCGCTTCGCATGCCCATGCGCTGCAAGGTCCGATACATCCGCAGCTGGGTATTTCTCTGGATATGAGCATCAGCATGAAGGTGCCCAGTGGCGCACTTTGTACCCTATCACTGTCATTCAATAATGATGGCCCGTTTGGCACGTTCTTCCGGTATATCTGCGATAAGGGAACCTACGTTGCCCGATACGATGACCTGGAAGATGGCAAGGGTAACCCGATAGATCTTGCTGATGTCGCGGTTTCCTTTAACGGTATTGAGCTACAGGACCGGGAGTTCTTCGCAGCTATCAAGGAGGGGCGTGAGCCTATTGCCAGTCTCTCACAGTGCTTGCCCGCGATGGTTACCCTCGATCGTCTGGAAAAGTGTTTGACGCAGGCCGGTTAGGATACGGAGGCTCAATGTGAATATCCGAAAAATAGGCGGTTTAACATGCTCGGCTATTGGTCTGGGGTGTATGAACCTGTCCCATGCTTACGGCACGCCGCCTTCTGAGAAAGAGGCGCAGCTAATTTTACACCAGGCCCTGGAAGCGGGTTACTCGATGCTAGACACGGCTGCGCTTTATGGCTTCGGAAACAATGAAACGCTTTTGGGTAAGGTGCTTAAAGGCAGGCGGGACCAGGTGCTGCTGGCCAGTAAGTGTGGCATGTTCAAGGATACTGCCGGCAGACGTGAAATCAACGGTCGTCCAGAAGTGATTAAGCAAACCTGCGAAGACAGCTTGCAGCGCTTACAGACCGATGTGATTGACCTTTATTACCTGCATCGCGGGACAGAAATGTCCCCATTGAGGACAGCGTGGGGGCGCTGTCTGAGCTGGTCGGCGAAGGAAAAATCAGAGAAATTGGTTTGTCTGAAGTTTCTGCTAATACCCTGCGTAAAGCCCATGCTGTACATCCTATTGCTGCCGTACAAACAGAGTATTCACTCTGGACCCGTAATCCGGAGATCGCCGTGCTGGATACCTGTCGGGAGCTGAATGTGGCTTTGGTTGCCTTCAGTCCTCTGGCTCGCGCGTTTCTGACCGGAAAGCTCCGAGATCTTACGGTTCTGGCCGAGGCCGATCTGCGCCGAAACATGCCTCGCTTTGATGCCGATAATTATGCTCAGAATTTGATTCTACTGGACAGCGTTGAGCGGGTCGCAAAGGATCAAAACTGCAGCCTGGCACAGCTGGCTCTGGCCTGGTTGCTGGGTAAGGCTGATCACATCGTTCCGATTCCAGGAACCACAAACCTGGATCACCTTCGGGAGAACTTCAGTGCGGTTGATATCAAGCTGGACACTGAAGTGTTCGCTCTTCTTGATCGCATTATTAATCAGTCAACCGTATCCGGTGCGCGCTATAACTCCGCCACGCAGGCAGAAATCGATACCGAAGAATTTTCCAGACAGTGACACGCGGCCCGGATTTGTAATCTTGCCAGTTGAATAACAAGTACAGAATAGACGGATTAAAAGGGGATGATCAGCATGATTCTTCCCCCCTTCTCAAGTGTCAGCTGCTTCCCGATATCATGATTGACTATCTCACTGTTTGTTAATAGCGAGATATTGAATCTGTTGGCCTAAAAGTACATATTGTTTATCAAATCTAATTGCCTGCCTAATTTGGATGAAGGTGCCTGTGAACCTGTGCTTGTTGTTGGCTCAAATGGCTGTTAATAGGATGAGGAAGGTGCTGCCTGTTTGCGATGTAAAGTAGAAGGCTTGGACAATGTCTACGGAGAGGCTGGATGTCCATAGATCCTCGATGTAATACGACGCTCACATATGTTTATCAATAATTACAGCTGATTGTACGCTGTGTATAGCGTGCTTTATCGTACTAGGGAGGCTGATACGGCATCGCTTGCCACTCCTTCGTGTGGCTAAGTGATCTATATGTGTGGAACCATGGCTAGGTGAAACTGGCTTGGTCGAATTGCATGGTTTCTCCGCTTTCTTATGTTTTTTATAGTCTAAAAATCGTTGGCTAAACAAATATTGTATTCCTGTTGTGTGGGTTAAAAGTACAAGTTTATATCGAATAAGTGAATTCAATAACACCCTTTCTTGGGTGATGATATAAGTCAATCAGGCGGTCTTTGGCATTCTGATAATGCATGATATAAATAAGAGAGAGCAGCGTATGAAAACGTTAAAAACTCAGGTAGCTATTATCGGTGCGGGCCCTTCCGGTTTGCTGTTAGGGCAACTGCTGGACAAGCAGGGAATCAGCAATATTATTGTTGAGCGGGTATCTGGCGAGTATGTCCTGGGCCGTATTCGAGCCGGAATTCTGGAGCAGGGATTCGCTGATCTTGTGCGTGAAGCTGGTGTGGCGGAACGCATGGATGCGGAAGGTGAGGTGCATGAGGGGATTGAGATCGCGGTTAACGGAAACGCTGTGCGTATCGATCTGAAAGAGCTTACCGGTGGTGATGTAGTTGTCTGTTACGGTCAGGTGGATATTACCCGGGATTTGATGGATGCACGCGGCGCTGCCCAGCTGGTTACCTACTATGAGTCTGAGAGTGTAATGCTTAACAATGTTAAGTCAGACTCACCAACCGTGACCTTCATTCAAGGCGGTGAGCAGTATGAGCTGCAATGCGACTATATTGCCGGCTGCGATGGTTTTCACGGGGTTTCCCGGCAGACAATCCCTGCTGAATTGCGTACCGAGCACGAACGCGTTTATCCTTTTGGCTGGCTGGGCTTGCTCAGTGAGACCCCGCCTGTAAGCGAGGAGCTGATCTACAGCAAGACCGAGCGGGGCTTCGCTCTGGCCAGTATGCGTTCGGCAACCCGTTCTCGTTACTACCTTCAGGTGCCTTTAAGTGACAAGGTTGAAGACTGGTCTGATGAGGCGTTCTGGGAGGAGCTTAAGAAGCGTTTACCGGCCAAGAATGCAGAAAATTTAGCGACTGGACCAAGCATTGAAAAGAGTATCGCGCCGTTGCGTTCATTTATTTGTGAGCCGATGCAGTACGGCAACATGTTCCTGGTAGGGGACGCTGCGCATATTGTTCCGCCAACGGGAGCCAAGGGCCTTAACCTTGCTGCGTCCGATGTCGCTACGCTATATAAGATCATGACCCGGGTATATAAAGAGGGAGATAAGTCTTGTACAGACCAGTACTCCGAGATTGCCTTGCGCCGGGTCTGGCACGGTGAGCGATTCTCATGGTGGATGACTAATATGATGCATAAGTTTGGCGATATGAGTTCCCATGATCTTGAAGGTGAGACCTTCCAGAATTTTATGAAGTCGGAAATTAGTTATTACCTTGGCTCTGAAAACGGTCGGCGGGTGATCGCTGAGCAGTACGTCGGATTGCCCTACGAAGAGCTTGCACCCTAACGTAGTTCTCCGAGCTAGCAGGTTAAGTCGAATGCCCCTCGTATTTATTCGGTACAAGGGGCTTTTTAGTGATACCAAAAACTGAGATAGGCGGTGTAACTTTCCGCAGCATGAAACATGGTATCTGGGCAGGGGCTGATTAGGGCGCGGAGTTTTGGGAGCTGGCACAATATTATTGTGCCAGCACACAGACGTTATGAGTGTCTTTTGATAGGCCAGAACTTGAAGGCACCAGAGACGATATTAATAATGGGGAAGGTGATGCCAAGCATAGCGGTTGCTATCCAGGCTTCCTTTGCATATCCGGTACTGGGCCCTGAGGGCAAATTTTCTCCTGCAATGTAGGGTAAAATCCATTCGTAGAGTTCATACATGGCTCCCGCACAAACGAGGCATACAAGCATTTTCGCCACGCCTTTGAGAGGCTGCTTTAATGTTGAAAAAAGTTGGAATTGCATCATGTTATCTACAATGAAAGCACCAAAAATTATACACACGGGCCCTCTCACCATGTACTCCATTGGTTCAATCTCAAGAAGTTCGACAAATAGATAATAGGTAAGACCGCTCAGTAGTAAAATTAATAGTGTAGCTATAATTCCAAATAATGGTTGGCTTGCACCTTTTGCGATCTGAGGTACTGGCCACATTTCAAACATAATCAATACCATAACGAAGGCCACTGCCGTGACTGCAAAACTTAGAGAAGTAATGGCATTAAATAGACCCTGTGGGTTCAGCGATTCAGTGTAGAACGGTGCGCTCGACATGAAGCTGTAATCATAAAAAATGCTGAAAAGTATATAATCAAGAATGTAGCAATACAGTAATGTACCCAGGCCTAATAACAGCGGATGATTTGTAAACTGTCTAATCGGCCAGCAGTCAAAAACTATGATTACAAGAAGGCTTAGGCCTACTGATTGTATGATGTAGTGAATAAGAATCGGGGTTAATGACCCCTGTCCTACTGTGAAAACGAGTATGGGAGTTATGATACAGCCTGCCAGTAGAAAAAGTAGCGTTAGTGTCAGGCCTCCGACAGGCGTGCTCATTTTGTTAAGTATAGTGGGGTATTGATGCTTCCAGACTACCGCCATCATTATTTGGAAAGGGGTTGCGCACATGAAAAATGTCCCCGCCCAGTTTATAAAAAAATCGGTATCTGCGCTGTCGGTTATGGTGGCGATTAACGCCCCTGAGAGACCTAGTACCATTAAGGTACTAAGCACCCCTGTTGCGATGAAATTCATAGGACTTCCTTATTGTTGTTAGTGATCCTTTTAAATCAGCACAAAACATGCCAACAAGGAGTGATTATTAAACCCTATTGATTACAATAGCTTGTTGGATGTTTTTGTAAGTGCGATCGACTCCAAACGC
>SDWK01000323.1 GCA_004195335.1 Shewanella sp. | reverse complement strand
GTGTGGCCTCAAGCATTACAGTAGAAATGCAACATGGACAGCCAGATTGTATGACCTACGAAGCGAGTTAGCTTCACAACATGTAGCACAGAAGCCAAAGAATGATGGCCACCTGGATCGACTCCGGGTGGCCATTTCTTATAGGTCAGGTATTTAAAGTTGTAACTTGCTACCCTCAGTACGACCACTAAAACGATCTGTCCTTTTTTGGGGACAGGATGATCAACTAGGGTGTTTTCAACATTCTCAAACTTCAGAAGGCAGAATTAATAGACTGAATGGTGTTGAATGGATGGTCCTGAGCTAAGTAAAAAGTCTATTGGCTAACGTACTTGCTTTCTTGTGTTGCGGTGATAAATGTAAACTAAGTAAGAAGAAACACCAGAATCCCACAAGTTCAACCCAGTAAAAGCTTTAATAAGACGGACTTCTATTCATCAATTGTCGAAAAGGAGATTCACCATGTTCGAGGAAGTTGATGTGCAAGAAGCAATAAAGCGATCGATTCAAGTGGAAAAAAATGCCCGCGATTTCTATCGTCTGGGGGCGTCTCACATGAAAGATGATCAGGCCAAAAAGACCTTTGAGTTGTTAGCCCGCGAAGAAGCAGAACACGCCAAGTGGTTCTATGACATCTACGAAGGAAATGATATCCCCGATTTCGATGCTTTTATGGCAGTTGATCCAGATACAGATTCGGATTGGCTGAGCGATCTTGAGAAGCACCTCATGGAAAAACTTACTGTACGACGGGCGATGGAGTTGGCCATAGAGAAGGAGCTGAACCTTGAGAAGTCGTTACGTCAGTTGGCCGATAAAATTGCCGATTCGAGAGTACGCGATGTCTTTTTATTAAACGCCGAGTCAACTCACCATCACTATGAACTGATCGAGTCCGAATATGCTCACCTGATGGGGATGGTGCACGAGACAGACATCGACACCTTTGTCCGGGAGTGACAAGACAAACCTCCCAAAGAGACTTGGACTCTTTGAGGATCTTTACAGCCGGTTCCAAAACTTCTTCAATCTGATTGATCGAGCTGTTGGCGCACAGCATTGAGCGTTCCACCAGCTAACAGATGCTGCCGCTGTCGCTCCGAGACATCGAGAAGAGTCATGATTTCGCGATTGCCAATTTGCACTGGAATTTCGGTAGCACCATCCGCCAGCCGCTCTTGAACCTTATTGAAGGTAACCTCATCCCCCTGTTTCATCTCCGCATAATCATCCGGGTTTTTAAATGTTAAAGGCAGGATTCCAAAGTTACAGAGGTTCGCTTTGTGAATACGGGCGAAGCTCTTAACAATTTTTGCCCTCACTCCAAGGAAACGCGGAGCCAATGCTGCATGTTCACGACTTGACCCCTGACCATAGTTTTCACCACCAATCACTACAGCGTTGCCATACTCCTGACAGCGACGATGGAACAGTGGATCCCTCTGGTAAAAAACATATTCACTGATTGCCTCTATATTTGAACGCAATGGCAAAACCTTACTACCGGCGGGCATGATAGTGTCGGTGGAGATGTTGTCTTCGACCACCAGAGCCACCTTAGCATGCAAGGTCTTAGGTAGGCTGTCGAGTTTGGGAAACGGCTTAATGTTGGGGCCGTGGAAAATCTCAGTTTTTGAGTGCTTCAAGTTCGGGAAGATGATCGAGGAGGTATCGACGATGTACTGCTCCGGTTCGGCAATCCGTGGATATGCCATCTCAGCAGCCAACTTGCGCGGGTCACTAATGACTCCCTTCAAAGCTGAGGCCGCAGCGGTTTCCGGTGAACAGAGATAGACTTGATCTCCTTGGGTGCCAGATCGGCCGGGAAAGTTTCGCGGAAAAGTCCGCAGGCTGACCTGGTCAGTCCCGGGCGCCTGCCCCATGCCGATACAACCAAGGCAGCCGGACTGGTGGATGCGTGTGCCAGCTAACAATAGCGGCATCACAGCCCCTTGGTTGGCCACATTCTCCAACACCTGCCGACTGCCCGGATTGACATGAAAGGACAGGTCATGGGCTACGTGCTGTTCTTTGATGATCCTGGCCGCAACCATCAGATCACGGTAGCTACCGTTGACGCTTGAACCCACAATCACCTGATCGACTTTGGTCCCGGCGACATCTTTTATTCGCTTGATATTACCTGGTGAGGTCGGGCAGGCGATCAATGGTTCAACGGTTGATAGATCTATCTCGTCATATTCATCGTAGACACAACCCGAATCAGCCTGCAGTTTCTGCCAGTCGTTTTCGCGACCCTGTGCTGACAACCACTGTCTGGTCCGTTCATCGGACGGGAACACAGTCGATGTGGCACCTAATTCAGTACCCATATTGCCTATGGTCATCCGGTCGGTAGCGGACAGACTTGCGACACCGGGGCCGTAATATTCGACCACTTTGCCAACGCATCCTTTGACATCGTAACGCCGCAGCATCTCCAGAATGACATCTTTAGCACTCACCCAGTCGGGTAGACTGTTGATCAGTTTGACTCCGAGCACTTTCGGGCAGGGCAAGTGGTAGGGATGACCCGCCATTGCCAAAGCCACATCCATGCCTCCGGCACCGATCGCCAGCATTGAAACACCTGCCGCACCCGGGGTATGGCTGTCGGCTCCAAGCATGGTCAAGCCGGGACGACCGAAACGTTCCATGTGAACAATATGGGAAATGCCATTGCCTGGTTCCGAATAATGGACTCCGTAGTGAGCGCAGGCAGTGCGCAAGAATTTGTGATCATCGGCATTTTTAAAATCGGTCTGCAGCAGATTGTGGTCGACATACTGCGCGGCCAGATCGACTTTGACCCGATCAATGCCGAGAGCTTCAAATTCCAACATCGCCATGGTTCCAGTGGCGTCCTGCAGAAGGGTGTGGTCAATTTTTAAGGCGATTTCTTGGTCGGGAACCAGCTCCCCGGAAACAAGGTGGGCAGTGATGATTTTTTGAGTCAGATTCTTTGCCATTTCAGCTCCTTTTCCGCAACGATCCGGCTAAGGTCAAGAGAGATGGCAGTGGTTGTTCAAGGCTAAAAGTTCTGGCGAACGAACTCTCCTTCGGTTTTCTCAGTGTCGTATTACTGCTCGTGCCAGCTCCCTTCTACAAGTAGACCCATGATAAGACTCTTTCTTGTCTTGCGTGCCTACTTTCACAATAACCTGAACATGCCGCGAGAGTAAAATTTCCCAATTTGCAGGGGCTGTTAGAATTTCGCATCTTGGCCAATATGGGCACTGCAAATCAATAAGAGATGATGATTTTTGTCCAGAAGTACCTCCCAAACCTAATATTCTATAGAACAATAACTTAGCATGGTGCATCTGGAAACTCTCGAAAAACAAGATATGATTAAGGAGTTTCAGAATCACGAATATACACAGGACTGGAGGATTTATGGGAAGCAAAGGACGTGAGATTGTCGGGCTGGATGTAAATGAGCTGCTGACCTTACTGCGAAAAGCCTATGCTGACGAATGGCTCGCTTACTACCAGTATTGGACGGGTGCAAAGATAGCCAAAGGGCCGATGAAAGAAGCCGTGATTGCAGAACTTGAGCAACATGCCATCGAGGAGTTGAACCACGCCCTACTGATTACCAACCGCATCATTCAGTTGGGAGGTGACCCTGTGACCGATCCACGCGACTGGTTCAAGCTCACCAATTGTACCTACGAGCCGCCGGATGATCCTTTTGTCAAGACGCTCCTGGTGCAGAATATCGCAGGTGAACAGTGCGCTATCGATGTCTACACGCGGTTGATGGACATTACCAAAGACAAAGACCCAATCACCTACAACATCGCCCTACAGATCATCGAACAGGAAGTTGAGCACGAAGAAGATCTGCAGGCTCTATTGGAGGACTTTGAGCTGATGATCTCTGCGATCAAGGGGTAACCAGGGGGGCTAGAACAGTTCAGGCTATATCCAATACAGGGATTCTGCGATGGTGGTTGCGAGTTTTTCTTCAGGGACTCTTTTCCCCTCCCACCCCTCTAATTTTGGTTTGGACCGCACGCATATGAACCTCGTTGTTAACTTGTTGGCTCTTAACAGTTCCTATAGGTCACGGTCTTGGGGTCTGACGATGAGTGTGTCAGTAGCAGGCAGTTCCAGACGCTTATATTCTCACTATTAACTAAGTATAATGACGCATCTTCAATTATGAGGTCCAAAATGACAAGACGTTGGGAATGCTCTGTCTGTGGCTATATACATGAAGGGAGTGAACCTCCAGAATCCTGTCCAATCTGTTCTGCGGATCGCTCTAAATTCATTTTATTAGATACAGAAAAAAGCAGTCTTTTTCATGAGATGATTTCTGTCTTCAAGCTTCATCCTGTATTGGCTCATTTCCCAAGCGGGTTAATACCAACGGCTGTTTGTTTTCTAATGGTCTATTTAGTTACGGGGAAAGCAGATTTTGAGGTTGCCGCTTTCTTGCTTGTTGTATTTGTTACGATAGTCGTTCCCCTCTCGGCTGGGTCTGGTATACACGACTGGTATAAATATTTAAATGCGCGGCGAGCACCTGTATTCTATAAAAAGTTAGGCTTAGCGTTGACGTTATTTACCTTTGGCCTGATAGCAATAACAATTCGCTATAGTCAACCAGCCCTAATGGAAACTAATGACTGGTATCGCTGGCTCTATTTATTTTGCATAATTGGCATGCTGGGTTGTGTGGGGCTTCTTGGGCACTATGGCAGTGTCCTGGCTGCTCAAACAGTACAGAAGCAAAAGAGGACAGTTTCTAAAAATAAGGTCGAATAAGTGACAAGCTAGCCTCAGGAAAATAAAGTGTCCCAACAACCACCACTTCTGAGAAGAAAATCGGCTTCTTATTGATAGAGCCATTTAGGAAGCGCTTAAATCCGTAAAGCTATGGCCACCTGGGCTCGATCCTTGGTGGCCTTTTCAAAGATGCCCGGTCTTGTAGGTGTCTGTTTACAGAAGGCGCTGTAGGTCTAAACGAAAGGAACTTAAGACCATTAGTGGGTATTTTGTTTTATTTTGAGAAATTTGGAACTCTAGCTTAACCCATTACACTTTTCGTATTCTACTTCTGCATATATACGTCGCTGTGAACGATTGATTCGAGCCAATGATGCCAGCTGCGGTTTATGGGTTGCTTCTTTCGGTTGGTTGGCTGCCTTGGGGAATGCCGATCAAATAGGTGAGCGGAGTCAACCCGAAATTGGAGGGTTTTTCGCCAATCTGCCAATTGTAGCCATTATCTCCGAGCTGAGCGACTATGCTGCGTAGTTCATCAGCCCTATAGCTGCGCAGACAGGAAACGATGCCGTCAAAAAGAGCCAGCAACGGCACTAGCGGAATCAGATAGACCCAGAAGAAACGCGACAGGTAAAAAGGACGACAGAGCGGTGTCAGTAGCAGCACGATTAGTGGGATCAGAAGCGCAAGCAATATGGCCGGCAGCGACCTGTTGGTTAGTTCAAACAAGGCAATCCCTTGACCTTTTTTTACCGCCTGTCGCAGGATATGCCCTAGCGCCTCGGGAGGGAAATGATGCGCGGAGGTAAAGAGAGTGTAAAATCCCGACAGCTGCTCCGGTGGGCCTAGGGCATCGACCGGCCCCGGCCACCAGCCGATCTGTTGCGGATACCGTTTTTGGAGTTCCAAGCCAGCACGGGGATTGGGGTACAGGTCAGTTAACCAGAGCTGCAGGGGTTGCGCCAAATCTTTATGCAGCGAAGGATAAAATCGCTGCCAAGGGCCACCGCCACCGGAGCACAGATCGATGATTCTCCGCGTTCCGCAGCGATTAAGGGACTCAAGCAGCAAAGGCCTAATCGGCGCGTAGGGATCAGTCAGAGTCATCACCGTCTGCAGGAAATCTGTTGTACCGTCACGCAGGGCGGCGGGGCACCAAGATTGGTCTTCGATCTCCATGAACTGTCGGCGGTTCATATAGAGCCTTTGCGATGGGCCAAAGCCATTCGGCTTGAGTTCAAATAATAGTCGATGAGTGTCTGCAGTCAATTATAACAGTTTGTCGGCCTTTCAGATCTTGCGGTTCTACTGTAGCGGTTATAATCCCCTCAAATTTAATAGACACTCTTGGCCTTTGCAGTGTCTTGTATATGACGACTTACGAGAAGAGAAACGGCTTCTTATTGATAGAGACATTCAGTAAGCTCATTAATCCACAAAATAAAGGCCACCTGGTAACGGCAAGCCGTTTACCAAACGTGTTGATTTTTAGTTAACGGTAAAACAAGTTTCAAATTACCAATATTGACGGATTTTTCGACACCCTATCAGTGAATAGTGTCGAGGACGTGCTGGCTG
>SDWK01000320.1 GCA_004195335.1 Shewanella sp. | reverse complement strand
GCATAACCTTAGTGTTTCGTAGAGCATAGAGCCTCACTTCTCACCATTTCACCATTTTTAAAAGGCAAAAAAAATGGCATCCATTTGGATGCCATAACATTCTTAATAAGAATCAGTATCTGGAATCGATAAGCAATTAGCGCTAGCAGTTACTTAACAATTCCTATGGGACTCATACGAGGCCCGAATGGGAGGTGATGAACCATGATGAAAACAATAAACATGTAACACTAAACTCGCTACATATACTCAGAGTAGTGATATGGGAAAAAGTTCACACTAAATAAGAAAAATGTAATGTTTTTTTAGAGCCCCCCAAACAAATCTGATGAAAACTTTTGTTTGCCGCAAAAAAAAAGGGCAACCAATTGGCTGCCTGATGACCTCGAAAGATCAAGGGGACCGCGCTAGAAGTCCCGGGAGAATGATGAACAAGAAAAAGCATTTCGCTGTTCATATAATTTGATGCTCCAGGAACGTAAAAGTTCAAAAAATAACCAAGATTTTTTGTGTTTTTTGCACAAATTAATTTATCTTATTGTTTACTTTAATAAACTAATTATTCTTTTTTCTATCGAATCGGGTTTAGTGGTTGAGGCGAAGCGCTCGAGGACCTTACCGTCTGCATCGACCAAGAATTTAGTAAAATTCCATTTTATCCCTTCACTGCCCAATACGCCTTTGGCCGATGATTTCAAATACTGATAGAGCGGGTGTGCGGCTTCGCCATTGACCTCTATTTTTTCAAATAGTGGAAAAGTTACCCCGAAGTTGAGTTCACAAAAAGATTGAATTTGATCTTCATTACCGCTTTCTTGTGCACCGAATTGATTGCAGGGAAAACCGAGTACAACAAAATTGTCTGATCCATACTTTTCATAAAGAGCCTGCAAGCCTTTGTATTGAGGCGTGAAACCACAAGCGCTGGCGGTATTCACTATGAGTAGTACCTTGCCTTTGAATTGAGAAAGCGAGACCGCTTCTCCCTGGATATTCTTGACCGAAAAATCATAAATTGATGTTGTCATTTCTTTTTCCTCATCTGTTTTGTTTAATATAACAATATAGACTATTGTGCGCAACTAACTTGCGTGCAATTTAATTAGCGTTTCGTATCTTAGAGCACCTTGATACAGCTTGTCATATGAGGTCTGACTTTTAATTGAATGTTGTATTCTTGATGGAAATGTGACTATTTGATTGATGCTTTGTTTGTTTGTATATATATATTGTCTTTTTAAAACAAAGAGATATTCTTTGGTTGGTTCGTTTTTGATATTATTGTGAAAACGGAAACTGAGGTTTATATGAAACTTAAAATATGGAGTTGCGCACTCCTTCTATCCAGTGTAGCCATTACCGCTCATGCTAATGATCTTAGTGTTGGCCTGAATGATAATGTGATATCTACCGATCTTGTCTTCGACCTTAACAAGCACTCCAATGCCTCTGTTGGTTATATCTACTCTAACGATGGTGGTCACCTGACTTCCGGTGCAATGCACATAAAGCACGATGCTGGCATACATCACTTTGAAATTGGTGCTAAGTTCTCCTATGTTTGGGCAAAGCATAGCCAAAATGGAAGCGTGGTCGGCATTGGCGGTCGTTACGCAATGGACTTAGGCTCAAATTTATCATTTCATGCCTCAGGCTATTACGCACCCACGGTACTCTCATTCGGTAGCGTCGATGGTCAGTACGAACTAGACAGCAAGGTGCAGTTCAAACTCAACCCGAATCTGGCATTATTTGCAGGTTATCGAAACATTCGTTTCCAGTATGACAATGCCTCAAACTCAACGTTTGATAGCGGCTTTTATCTGGGTGGGCAAGTAAGCTTCTAAGCTTTCTGCTGGGTAAGGTTACCTATAAGCTTACCCGGCCTTTTAATAGGTTATCGCGCCAATATCGGGGTGATAACACGGCTATCCTTACTTCTCTTTGGCTGTTCTGGCATCTGAATTCCTCACCCATATTTGAAACTCAGTAAATATTCCTGATTAAGTTGCAAACCTCCAGTTGTGTTAATAGAATTGTTTTGTGAACGGTTTGTGTCGAACTTCGAGGAGCCGGGAAAGCAACACCTATTCGCTATTATGTAGGCCTATTACAAATGATCTATAGAGCATGCGTTTCATTAGTTTTGTGCGTGAGCCTTATCGGGTGGAGCTTCGCCTCCTTGGCGGCGCCCTCCATGAATCAATCGTTTCTGTTTCGTGCCGCTCCCCATGAAAAGGTCCCCTCTGAGCACAGCGATGTGATGGCGTGGCTGTCATTACTCGAAAAAGTCGACAAGATCAGCCTAACGGGTGGGAGTTATTGGTTAGCCATGCCTATGTCGATGTATGACGCCGAGCCTGAGTGGGTGATCAATGTTAGAAACTCAATTGTGGAGTCACTGGATTACTACGTTATCGGAGATGATGGCAGTTATCAGAAGGCACACACTGGCTACGATGCACCCTATGAATTCTTGTTCGATTATGGTCGCAAAGTTGAATTGAATTATGGCGTAGAGTACTGGTTAATTGTTCGAATGGAGAGCCGCTACTTCTCTTCGGTTCCTAAGGTGGAGCTCAAAGCATACGGTGAGCATAAGAGGAGTTCAGATCTTGAGGCAATGGCGGTGATCTTGTGCCTTGGCGGTCTCTTGTTTATTGCTCTATATAACTTATTAATTTACACCTCAATTTTAGACCGGGCCTTTCTCTATTATGGGTTATATGTATTGACCTACTTTGTCGGTTGGGGCTTCACTTTCCATATACCGGCTCATTTAGTCAGCTTTCATAACTTAGAGCTTCACCATCTGTTCTTTATCGGATTGCCGATTTTTAATATCCTATTTTATAAGCACTTTCTTCAGCTTCCTGAATATTCACCTAAGCTATGGTATTTAAGTAAAGTGTTGCTGTGGACCTGTGTGATTGCCCTGCCTACCAGTATCTTTCTGGTTTCTCACACGGCGCTCATCGCCTCAGTGTTAATCATGCTCTGGATCGCGCTTGCCATCACTTGTGGTAATGTTTGTCTGCTCAAAGGGTTTGCCCCAGCGCGTTATTTTATTGTTGCCTTTACCTGCCTGTTACTGCCGTCCGTGATTATCTTGCCCGGTAATCTTGGGCTCACTCCGGATTTTTTTGAGTACGCCGAGTTGGCCACCTTAGTGGGCGGCACCGTCGATGCTCTGCTCTTATCATTGGCGCTGGCCAATAAGATAAAGTTACTCTCCGAAGAGCGTCAAACTTACATAGATACATTAGGAGAAGCCAGGGAACAAGTACGTCAAGATCAGCTGACTCAGTTACCGAATCGTCATGCGTTCGATGAGTTTATGCAGGCTGAGACTTTACTTGGCAAAGATGCGAAACAAACTCAACATCTGTTTTTATTAGATCTCGATGGCCTCATGCAGGTCAATCACCAGCTTGGACATCAAGAGGGGGATTGTTTGTTGCTGTACGCGGCTAACCAGTTGAAAGCGATCTGTGATGGGGTTGAAAGCACGAGTCTGTTTCGTATAGGAGGCGATAACTTTGTAATCCTGGTATCGGTCGAGCAGACTCCCGCCATCGAAGTCCGGTTAGATGAACTCTCAATAACTATCGAAAAAGAGAGGGGGGAAGATACCGGGCTTAGCTATGGTTATGCCCTAAATCAGGATGCGAAAGATGCCAGTGAGTGGCTGAGAACCGCAGATATGAATATGTATATTCGTAAGAAGGAAAAACGTCGACTCAAGCATAGCCAAAGTAGAACGATTCATGTGGACTCTGTGGTATAGCGTCTCAGAGCAGTGAGTCGCAGGAGTGAGTGTCAACTTCAATCTCAATGTCAGTACTTGGCCTTAAATCGTCAACTCTCCTTGCTTTGCTAGGGTTATTGCCACTTCTGTTCTCGATGCTCGTCTTCGAGCCCCTCGAAGTACTCACGCTTCTGAACTGAGCCTTGCCTGCGTCTGTGCTTATTTCGCTTACCTCTCTGTTTGCCCAGACTATTCTCATCTTCACTCTCCCTGAGTGATTCACCATTTTCATAGAAGTTTGTCATATTCATCTCCAATTAACGCTGCGACCCATTGAATGCATCGCTGTCCTTTTATCGTGCTGCAGATTAAATCGATATACAGCATCCGTAGAAGTGAGAATAAAAACAACGTATGACAAATAGATGACAAGATGATGATAGAACGATGACAGGTTAACGGCTTAGGGATTTCATCACGCAAGGCGTGGAATGGAATAGGATGACATTAAGTGGGGAGAGGCTAGGGCGGGTGCTCAAAGAAAAGGCGACCTGGGGTCGCCTTTTGCTTTATTTTTTCACTTGCTGCCTTAGCAAATAGGGCGTTTAGCTTCGTCTCATTCGCGCCACAAACATACCATCGGTATCGGCTTCGAACGGGAATACGGTTAGCATCTCGGTCTCGATACCGGTGAACGGGTGAGTACTCAAGGCTAAGGTGAATTCACTCTGTTCGGCTAAAAATGCATTAACCACCTCTTCGTTTTCGAGGGGGGAAAGTGAGCAGGTGGCATAGACTAAGGTGCCGCCATGTTTAACGGCTTGACTGCTTCTGCGCAGAATATCGAGTTGCAAGCTCGGCTTATCCTGAACGGCTTCCACGGCATCTATCCAGCGCATATCCGGATTTCGACGCCAGGTGCCGATGCAACTACAAGGTGCATCGACCAGCACTCCATCGAAATGGGCCAGAGGTACAGGCAGCTCATCGGATTTCCACGGGGAAACCGATATCCCGTTAAAGCCGGCACGCTTAGCACGCTTGGCTAACTCCTCTAATGGTTTTCTACGTATATCGGAAGCGATGATACTGCCAGCAGACTGAGCGTTTTGCTTAAGCATCAGGGATCTGAGCTGTAAGCTTTTACCTCCGGCGCCGCTACAGGTGTCCCACCAGAGATCGCTCTCATTGGGTGCACAGATATGACCAATCACCTGAGAGCCAAGATCTTGGATCTCCAGCTTGCCCTCTTTATACAGAGCCAAGCCATTCAAGTTGATGCTCTTATGGCCTAAGTTAATCGTGTCACTGAAATAGTCACTGGCTTTCGCCGGAACATCGACTCGGTTGAGCAGCTCAATTGCCGTCGCCGTCTCGATATTCTGTGCCCGACTCCAGATAGGGGGGCGCGATGACAGAGACTCGACCATAGCCAATCGCTGCGCTGCATCTTCAATAGGGCACACTTGCCAGAACCACCCTGGCACTAGCTCATCGGTAGCAAATTTCAGCGGGGCAAATCGCGCATTCATCCATTCACATTTGCTGATCACGCAAGGGAATGCAGTCGATGGCGCATTCAGGCCATCGCTAGAACCTGACTCAGATTCAGGCTTAGATAGAGATAAGTCGAGACCTGAAAATTCGCCCCAGGCTTGAATAATGTCATGCCAAGCGTGTGACTCCATAGTCGCCGTCGCGGTGAGCATAGAGAACCAGGCTTGACTCGATTGAGCGTCGTTCAATTTGTTTAACCAGCCCCACCAACGGAACATGGCAAATAAACTCTCGCGGATCACGCGTCGGTCTTTAGAACCATGCTTCTTATTGACCCTGAAATATTCGCCCACAACACGATCGGCAGGCTGCTGCTTATCCATCACCTGATGAAACAGCAGATATATGGTATTGGCATAGCTCAGCGCTCGCTTCTGCGACGTAGTTTCAGCTTGTACGTCAGTGATGGAGAGTAGATCTTTTGGAGTTGAGTTACTTTGGCTTGAGTTCAAGGAATCGCCCATGGGTAGTTGCCTAGCGCTGGTATTTATCTGGGCGCAAGTGTAACAGAAGTTGGGCAGCCTTAGAATGAAGGCTGGTGGCATTTTTATTTGGTTTTGTGGTATCGGGAAGTGTGTTTGAAGGTCGCACCTTCATTGTCATTTATCACCTGCGGTGAGTGCAGGGATGCTCCAATGTTGTGGAGGCTGATCAATGATGCTCCCTGCATCATAATGACATTTCCCATATCCCTATGGGTCAGCAACTTAAGAGCGAACTGGCCTTCAGATATGGATATCGTTGTGAGTACATCTGACCGGTATGGTCTTAAGTCTTCGAATGAAGACTGATTACATTTTGTCTTTGGTTCATTTAGCTGCTTTGGTGTTGGGTGGTGTACTTGAAGGTTGTATCTTCATTGTTACCTAACACCGCGGATGAATTTATCCGCCGCTATTTATTGCATGTGCTGCCTAAAGGCGTGATGTGAGTGCGTCATTTTGGTTTTCTCGCCAATGCTTGTAAGCGAAAAAGGCTGGCGCTTATCCAAGCTCAGCTATCGTCGACACCCGCTAAAGCAGAAAAGA
>SDWK01000315.1 GCA_004195335.1 Shewanella sp. | reverse complement strand
GAGTTTAAAGAATGAATGTCCGGGTCCCCATCGTCTAGAGGCCTAGGACACCGCCCTTTCACGGCGGTAACAGGGGTTCGAATCCCCTTGGGGATACCACATTTTTAAAATTTCATGCTTATATTCCAGTGCATGAAATGGGGCCTTAGCTCAGCTGGGAGAGCGCAACACTGGCAGTGTTGAGGTCAGCGGTTCGATCCCGCTAGGCTCCACCATTTTCTTCTTGTTAGTTTTTTAACTAACAAAAGACATGAAACCACCTTAGGGTGGTTTTTTTGTACCTGAAATTTGTGTCCAAACAGAGAAATGCTCAGCTGTAAAATGAAGTCTGAAGACATTGTGCGAAGGTATGGGGTCGCCATCTTGTCTACATAGATGCTTATCAGTATCAATCACCCGTCTGCAGCCTTGATTTCCATTCTAATGATCCGCAGACCAGTCGAGAAAAAACCACCTTTAGGTGGTTTTTGACTTACAAGATTAATGGCCGATTAATTGACTCCCAAAAAACCGCCAGTTTGATGTGCCCAAAGTTGAGCATAGATACCGCCGGATTGAATTAACTCATGATGAGTGCCTTGTTCAACAAGTTGGCCATTATCGATGACAATAAGCCTGTCCATCGCGGCAATGGTTGATAAGCGGTGAGCAATAGCGATCACCGTCTTACCTTCCATTAGTTGATATAAACTTTCCTGGATGGCTGCTTCAACTTCTGAATCCAGGGCAGATGTGGCCTCATCGAGTAATAGAATAGGAGCATTTTTGAGCAAGACGCGGGCGATAGCGATACGTTGACGTTGTCCGCCCGATAGTTTTACGCCGCGTTCCCCCACCTGTGCATCCAAGCCTTGATTACCATCGGGGTCACTGAGTGTTTGAATAAACTCATAAGCCTGTGCATTTTTAATTGCTTTGAGTAATTCCTCTTCGCTCGCATCGGGGTTGCCGTAAAGAATGTTCTCACGAACGGAGCGGTGAAGAAGAGAGGTGTCTTGTGTCACCATGCCTATCTGCGCGCGCAAGGAGTCTTGTTGAACGTTTTGTATCTCTTGTTTGTCAATTTGAATCGAACCTTGTTCGATATCATAGAATCGCATTAACAAGTTAACCAATGTCGATTTCCCTGCGCCAGAACGGCCTACCAGGCCAACTTTTTCGCCGGCTTTAATATTCAGATTAAGATTATCGATAATGCCGCTGTTTTGTCCGTAGTGAAAACTGACATTGGTAAAATCAATACACCCCTGGGTAACTGTGATGGGCTTAGCATCGATGCAGTCTTCAATTTCAGTAGGTTTGGATAAGGTGTTCATACCATCGGTAACGGTGCCGATATTTTCAAACAATGAGCTGATTTCCCACATGATCCATTGCGACATACCATTGAGGCGAAGGGCCAGACTGATGGCGATAGCAATAGCACCTATGGTAATTGCACTGCTTGTCCATAACCAAATAGAGACCGCCGCGATGGTAAATGCGAGAAGGTAATTGATAATCTGTACGCTGACATTAATTCCTGTAACCAGTCGCATTTGACGATAAACTGTATTGAGGAAAACCTTCATGCTGCCTTGTGCGTAATTAGCTTCTTGTTGCGTATGCGAAAACAGTTTTACCGTGGTGATATTGGTGTAGCTGTCAACAATACGTCCGGTCATGGTTGAGCGGGCATCGGCTTGCTCGGTAGAGACCTTCTTCAGCTTAGGTAAAAAAATGATTTGCAGGCTGATGTATAGCCCCAACCAAACGAGCATAGGGACCATCAGTCTTAGATCTGCATTAGCAATCATGACGACCATTGAGGCGAAGTAAACCAAAATATACACCAGCACATCTAACAGCTTAGTCACGGTTTCTCTAACCGCCAGTGACGTTTGCATGACCTTGGTCGCAATTCTTCCTGCAAAATCATTCTGATAGAATGAGACACTCTGTTTGAGTAGATACCGATGTGCTAACCAGCGGATTGACATAGGGTAATTCCCAAGCAGTCCCTGATATACAATTAAGGCATGCAGAAGAATCAGAGTGGGAATCACCACTAATACCAGAATAGTCATTCCAATTAGTTTCTGACCTTCTTTCTCAAATAAGGTTTGAGGGTCGTTAGCGATGAGCATATCGACCAACTGCCCCATAAAACCAAATAGTGATACCTCTAAAATTGCCAACGTCGCGGTTAAAATTGACATGAGAATAAGGGGAAGCTCAAAGCCGCGGGTATAATGCCGGCAAAATGCATATATCCCAGTCGGGGGTTGTGTTGGTTCTTCAGAGGGCAGGGCATCGACCCAAGATTCAAATCGTTTAAACATCTATGTTCTCAATGATTATTTATATTAGCTAACACTTTCATTAGCATATCGTAAAATTAAACATTAGGTTAGCATTGCTGACTTAACTATAGCCAAGATACCTCAATAACTGAGTTTAAGAGCTCCTGAGTTCAGGTTAACGAATCCTGTTATTTTATGAAGACCACTATGGATGGCGGGAATATCGTTCATGCAGAAGCGATTAACGACCTTGAACTCTGCCACTTCTCTCCTTGCTTAATTGTGCATCTTGAAGTGGCTTGGGTATAGAGTTCCGTTTTCCGCTAGTTTAGCTCGTTGTTATTAAGTAAAGTATGGCTTAATCAATTCTAAATCATCGTTCAGGCCTGCTTAACAATGGATCATCACCTTACAATCTTAAGCGTCGAATCTTGCCGTAAAGCGAGGCTATCAAAAGATCCCCGTTTCGATGGCCGGTTTTTTGTAGGTGTGATCACCACCGGCATTTTTTGTCGTCCTATATGTCCTGCTGTATCGCCACAGGAGAAGAATGTCAGGTACTTTGATTCTGCAATTCGAGCCGCAAATGCGGGGTTAAGGCCCTGTCTTCGTTGCCGCCCTGATAGCGCACCAGATTCATTTGCCTGGAAAGGGACGCAAACAACAATTGAACGAGCCCTGAGGTTAATTGATGCTGGCGTTATATCTGGTGAAAATGGCTTGAGTATAGAAGCGTTATCGGAAAGGTTGGGGATCGGCAGTCGCTATTTTCGTCAGTTGTTCAGTAAGCACTTGGGAGTGTCTCCTAAAAAATATGCGCAATTTCGTCAGCTTATGTTTGCAAAGCAATTATTACATCAAACAGATCTGCCTGTAACACAAGTTGGTTTGGCCGCCGGTTACACCAGTATCAGGCGCTTTAATGAAGTCTTCAAAGACACATTACAGTTAACGCCATCAGCGTTAAGAAAGAAGCGCACTGATAAGACACCACTCGCGGTCAGTGACGTTGGCTTAGGTAAAGGACTCTGTTTAACCTTACAATTATCATATCGGCCCCCATTTAATTGGCATCATTTGGCTGAATTTTACCAACTGAGAATGGTTGAAGGAATGGAGTGGCAGAATAACGCACTCAGTTATGGGCGTACTTTTCAAATTGGTGCGGCTAACGGATTTTTTGAGGCCGTTCATCAGCCAGTAAAAAATAACTTCAACGTCACTATTCATCTATCTAGCGCCCAAGATTTGCCGTTGTTAAAGGATATTGTCATGCAGATCCGCAGGCTATTAGATCTCGATGCCGATATGGATAAGATACAAGCGTCGCTGAAGTCAATCTCACTTATACGTGAACATCTGCAAGAAGGTGTGAGGTTACCGGGTACCTGGTCAGCCTTTGAAGCCGGATGCAGGGCGATATTAGGACAGCAGGTTAGCGTTATTCAGGCCAGCAAACTGCTTAATAACATGGTAACGGCCAACTGTGAGGAGATGCTCCTGTCGGGTAAGATACTGCGTATGTTTCCTACACCGGATAAGCTTGCCAAGGCGAGTCTGGATGAGCTTAAGATGCCGGGGGCAAGAAAAGCAGCAATCAAGGCGTTTAGTTTATATGTGGCTACCAACCCCGATGCCGATCTCGATAAATGGTTATCCATTAAGGGCATAGGTCCATGGACTGTGGCGTATGCCCAAATGCGTGGAACAAGCGATCCCAACATTTTGTTGTGCACCGATCTGGTGGTAAAAAAGAAATTACTTAAGCTGTATGAGCTGGATAGACTATCAAAGTGTGATGTAACACCCGGTCATCAGCCAGATTCAATGCCGGATGATGTGGCGGATTATGGTGCATTAATAGAGTCGCTTCGCCAGCAATCCTCACCTTGGGGGAGTTATTTAACTTTTCAATTATGGAATTTGATATGACAGCACTAATTGACATGAAAACAGAACGTTTATCAACTCCGAGTGGAACTGAAACTCAAGCCACTCATTTAAATACGGAGTCTTTACTTGTCTCCTTATCCAGCAAAGAGAAGGTGGAACCGCTGGCATCTAAATCATTTTCAACGCCAGTCGGGCTGTTATTGATTAAAGCTAATCAGTATGGTTTGAGTCACTTGAGTCTGGTTGATGTAGAGGAACAAGAATGGGTAAATATAAATCATCCCTCCTATAGAGAGGCTACTGAATTCCTGTCTCAGACTGAGTTAGAGATTGGCGAGTATTTTGCTGGCACACGTGTGACCTTTTCTGTGCCATTAGCACCTCAAGGTACGGAGTTTCAGAAACAAGTTTGGCAAGCATTGCTTGAGTTAGAATATGGCGAATCTTGCAGTTATAGTGATATTGCCCAGAAGGTTCATCGCCCCAAAGCCGTTAGGGCCGTCGGTGCAGCTAACGGTGCAAATCGAATCGCCATCATTATTCCTTGTCACCGTGTGATTGGCAAAAATGGCTCGTTAACGGGTTATGCCTATGGAATAGAGATGAAACAACAACTGCTTGGTTTAGAAGAACGGTGTTTATCGAGGTAGTGCTAACCAAAAAACGATCCTATTTTAATCAGAGTGCACTTATCAGCACTTACTGCTTGTTCTTACACCCGGGGAACCTTGTCCATGATGGCAATACTCTAGGGCCAACCAAGCAAGATAACCGCAAAATATAAGCTTTATCGGTGAATGTAGAGTAGAATATATGCCATATTTATTTTATGGCACACATCCCAAACCTATGACTCAAGCTCACTCTTCTCAAGCTCCACAGAACGCTACCTTCGAACAATTAGGATTGATCCCTGAATTACTGTCTCGTTTAACTGAACTTGAGTATGTGACTCCAACACTTGTCCAGACAGGCACTATAGCTGCGGTTTTGGAGGGTAAAGATGTGTTAGCCGGTGCTATCACAGGTTCGGGTAAGACTGCTGCTTTTGCATTGCCATTAATACAAAGACTGTTGTCGAAACAATCTACCTCAGCTAAAGGTAATCAGGTTGGGACATTAGTATTGGTGCCTACTCGGGAGCTGGCCCAACAAGTTGCCGAAAGCTTCAAGAGTTATGCGAAACTGATTAAACCTAGGGTGAAAATTGAGGCTGTGTTTGGTGGTGTTTCTGCCAATACCCAAATGCTTGCGTTGAGAGGTGGGGCGGATGTACTGGTGGCGACGCCAGGGCGCTTACTTGATCTACTTTCGAGTAATGCCGTGAAGCTTGGACAAGTGACGTCTTTAGTACTCGACGAAGCAGACCGTATGTTAAGTCTGGGATTTGAGGAAGAGTTAAAAGAAATTCTGGCAAAACTACCTAAACATAAACAAACCTTACTTTTTTCGGCTACCTTCCCCGAAGAAGTCAGGGAGTTGACGGACAAGTTGCTATCGTCTCCGGTTGAGGTTCAGCTTCAAAGTGATGAAGAAAGTACGCTAACCCAACAGGTTTATACGGTGAACCGGAATCGTAAAACGGCATTATTAGCGCATTTGATTAATGAGAATGACTGGCGCCAAGTCTTGGTTTTTGCCAGTACAAAAAATGCCTGTAATCGTTTGGAGCAAAAGCTGGGAAAGGCTGGTATTGCGGCGCAAATTTTTCATAGCGATAAGGCTCAGGGAGCCAGAACACGTGTATTAGAAGGGTTTAAGAGTGGCGAAATCCATGTGCTTATTGCCACAGACATTGCCGCGCGTGGTATCGATATTGAAAAACTTCCGGTGGTGATTAATTATGAATTACCACGAAGTCCTGCCGATTATATGCATCGAATTGGCCGAAGTGGACGAGCCGGAGAAGCGGGTCTGGCATTATCTTTGATTTCCCATGATGAGTACCATCATTTCAAAATCATAGAGAAGAAGAACAAATTCAAGTTAGACAGAGAGCAAATCGCTGGTTTTGAAGCCTCTGAAGAAGCGCCGCTTGATTGTCCATCCAGAGACATCAAGCCAATGGCCGCGCCCGAGGGGATGGGTAAGAAAAAGCGAAACCGGCAGAGTTTTCTCCTGTCTCTTATACACATCT
>SDWK01000310.1 GCA_004195335.1 Shewanella sp. | reverse complement strand
AGTATGCGTTCATTGAAACATGAATCCTCCCAAACGGGCAAGAAAAGTGGATTGTCTTGCTGGGACATTTGAATAAAGGGGTTTGTGCCAAAAGAGTTCTGCTATGAAGAAACCCTCAGCCGCTGGATGAAAAGATGAAAGTACAGATTAGTACCCATGTGCGCAGGATCTGCCTGTTGCTCATAAGAGCGGGACAGTGTCCATAGCTCCGAGACCCTTAAATCATCATCAAGATAATGACGTGGGAAAAGATCTATTAGTTTGTTATGGTTGAACAATTGAAACATTAAAGGAGGGAGAGAAAGCAACAATGACTTTTTTAAAACGCTTGACGCTACTGGCGCTTGTCGGATTATTGACGACCGCCTGTTCCAGTTCCACAGTGAAAAACTCCTGGGTCAAACCAGGCTACTCAGATAAAGTCGAGAATGTCTATCTCGTCGGCATTGCCAAAGAGGAGGACTTCCGGAGGCTTTTCGAAGAAGCCTTTAAGCGCAAGCTGACTGATCAAGGTATCCGGGCGATTCCTAGTCATAACGATCTTTCCAAAAGCCAGGAGAGCAATCGGGAAAGCATTATCAAGGAAATGACAGCGAATGACTGCGACTCGGTCCTGCTAACCAAAATGATCAGGAAACGGAAAGATAAAGGCACTTCGGGGAAAGGAATTCAGGTTGTTCAGGTCGCCCCGGTCGCGGCACCTGTCTATGTCGACCCCTGGTACAACAATTGGGGCGCCTATTACTACCAAGGCACCGGTGTTAAGAATATTCAGCCAACAACCCCCGGTACAACCACCCTGACGATCGAGTCTGTACTCTATGACCTGAAAACCGAAGAGAGGATCTGGTCAGCTCAACTGGAAACGGTTAAAGAGATAGATATCATGAAAATGATACAGGATCATGTCGATGCCGTGGTCAGGAACCTTAAGCAAAAAGGCCTTATATGATGACCTCTGACGCTGGTCGATTAAAGCTGGTGGCAGTCGCGTTTTATAGTCATTTGATACTTCAACATTAAAGGATCAACAACATGAGCACTCCCAAATTCTTCTGCACTTGTTTCGCTCTTTTGCTTGTGATGCTAACGGCCTCCTGTGCCCCTATCAAAACTCTGGATGTATGGAAGGAAGAAACTTACGCTAAACCTCTGAAGAAAGTTCTGGTGATTGTTCTGACACAGGAGAAGAGTGTGCGCGAACAATTTGAAAACGTTCTTGCGAATCAGTTGTCTGACCGAGGCGTTGAAGTTATTCGTGGTTATAAAGTTCTGCCTGGTTTATCGACGAAGCCCGATCGGGAGACTGTTGTAGCAAAGGTCAGAGAACTTGGGGTTGACAGTGTGTTGGTGGCACGTTCGATCAGCAAGCAAGAAATCACAAACCATCAGTATGGTGGTGTCATCCTGGGAGGGTCTGCCGTTTACTCTGACGGAGGCTGGTACGGTTACAGTTACGGTTACACTTATGACAAGCAATACGACACAGATTACTTCACAATATCGACCAAGCTGTATGATGTGGACACTGCAAAGCCGGTCTGGTCATATATTGCGCAAGTCAGGGTTAGCGGAGCCCGTCAGGGCGCGGTCAATGTATTCGTTCCGGCGATCGTTGAGCAGCTTGAGGGCAGTGAACTCGTCAATACTAAACGCCCATAGTGCCGAGTCTGACGTGAAACTGCTAGCGGGCAGTGAGAAGTGAATTAAATATGGCCGCCGGGAGAGTTTACCCGGCGGCCATATTTGTTGTGTTGTCTGTCCAATAAATTCCCAGGTGATTCAGGAATGAGTTGCGAGGGGACTTATAGCTTCAGTTCCAGTCGTTTTGTGATGTTACTGGTGATTGTGACTTGTAACAAAAAAGCCCTGCTTTCAGCAGGAGCACGTCATGCCTGCCTCAGCTTTTTACCTTTCTGGTTTCATCTTTTCAAAATGCATCACGCCATTATCATTATGTAGCAGAAAGGATAAATGGTCGTCCTCTACACTCACGTTGATGGCGTGATTAATATCTGTAATGAAACGTTCATCAGTTTTGATTGTTTCGCAGCTAGTGGCCACTGTCATTTCGAGCTTGATACTTATTTCTTCCTGAGCGAATTCAAGAGAGCCAGTACCTTCGGCACAATTGGTGAAAACTTCGAATAGATTTTCACCTGTCTTCTGGATAGAATATTTTTCAGCATTCAACGGTCTTAGCCAGTCACCGTCGGCATATTGAGTTCCGGTCCATAACCAACTGACCCCGAGCATTGTGATGGAGTGATCTTCTTTTAGCAGACGCTCGTCTTTCTTTAAGCTCAAGTGTGGTGGCCAGCTGAAATTGGCGGTTTTTGTCCATAAAACTTCGATACTGAAGGGGCTTGAATCAGCGTGTTTTTCCCTTCGGATCTTGTCTATTTCATTATGCAATAGCTCAACATTCAAAGGAGGTTCCGGCCCGATCAATTTCAGGTAAAGGATGTTGCGCTCGTAGTCAATTTTCACATCTTCAATATATAGTTGATTCTCCTCTAGCCAGGATGTCAGCTCTTCGGATTGATTCGCTTTGTAGGTCGCATCGTACCAGACTTCAGTACTATAAAAATAAAGAGGGACTGAGATAATCATGACCAGGATGCCGAAGGCGATCAAATAGTTCCTGATCCGTCTGCCATGTTTCTCACGCTGTTTTACAGGTGAAATCCCAACCGCCATGAACATCAATGCCCCTGCCAGCACCATGGCAGCGAAGTTGGTAGCAAAGAGAATGAAAGCCTTCAGTGCCAGTTCTTCTTCGTGAAACGTCAACAATATGCCACAAGATGCCAAAGGCGGCAGTAATGCGACGGCCATGGCCACACCGGGTATGGCACTGGACTCTTTGCGAGTCATGGTGTAAGCACCACCAGCACCTGCTGCCAGAGCAATGATCAGATCAAAATAAGTTGGTTTAGTGCGTGCCATGACCTGTTCCGGCATTTCCAGCAGATCTGGAGAAATCCAGGCAAAGGCCAAAGCAATTAAGACGGCGCCTACGGCCATGAATGCGGCCAGAATGATGGATTTATAAAAATGGTCCGACCAGCCGAGGGTAATTGCTGCTGCGGTCGACATGACCGGACGCATCATCGGGGCAACCAGCATAGCGCCAATGACAACAGCAGCTGAATCAGACAACAGACCACAGCAGGCGATAATCGTTGAAACGATAAGCAATACCGCCATGCGGTTCAGGAAGGGCCTTTGGTTCTCCTTGCCGAAAACAAAGAGCTCTTCCAATACTTCGCGGCGCTCGTTTTCTGGCAACTCTGTACTCAGGAGTCTTTTAATTGATAGGCTTCCGAATATTGACAAGTGATAATGTCCTCTCTCTTAGAGGGGGATGGCAGCCAAACGCTGCAGGATTAGCCATGATCAGGTTTTTTTTGATTGTAAATTTTGTTTGTCCGGGGTGCCTTTGTCTTGCGTTCATTCAACCGCTACAAACCATTTTAGCAGCGCATAAGATTAAGTAATGCTTCTTGCCAACTTTGTGGTTTTGATCTTGATGGATCGCACCTTGCTGCATGGCGTGCTACCTCGTTGGCCTGGCAAGGCGATTTTGTAGACAGTAGTAAACAGCAGATATGCACACGCTCTGTCAGCCACAGTGGCAGGACAGAGTCTCTTATTTCGTTGCTGCGGTTTTTGTTATTCCAGACAAGGCTTTTTCAACTTTGTTCATTACTTCATCGCAACCAATAATGTTATGCCTTTTCCCCAAATATCTGGGATCATTATAAGATATCCATACCTTAGATTTATCATCTTCCCAAATAATCGCTTTTTGAGGTAAGTCGATAGCGACGCTTTGCTGACATTGCATAAGAGGGCTTCCCACTTTAGGATTCCCGAATATTATTAGTTGTGTTTTCCGGAGTTCTACACCGACTTTTTGAGCTGCATCGGAATGATTTATTTGATTGAATATCGTCATTCCCTTTTCATTCAATATGTTCTCAAGTCTGTTGGTTGTTTCCTCTACGCTGAAATCACTTGGAATGTTGATCAGGCCCTCTGCGGCCATTAATGGTAATACAGTAAATAAGACTAACAGCACTGATATGGATGCTTTTTTCATTATTTACTCCTTTCTTGGGTCGCTGCAACATGCGGCTTCAATAATGAAAAGCCTTGATATCGACTCAGATTATTTCTTCTCTACTTATACGAATTGTAACTGGCAATAGGATTCGGTCAAATGCTGAGTGTTTCTAATGCTGGTATTGTTGAATTTGAGAAGTTATAAACAGCTCGTTTCTGAAGGTCTCCGACAAGTTCTGCCAAACAAGAATGGGCTACCCGGTTAAGGGCAGCCCATTCTTGAAATTTATACGTGCTGTTTGATTAGATAGCTACGAAACTGGCAGGCTAATCGTAAACACACTCCCTCTACCGGGTGTGCTGCGTACTGTCACCTCACCGTCATGGGCCTGAGCAATGTGTTTGACGATTGCCAGTCCCAAGCTGGTGACGGTTATTTGAATTTACGTCTCGTCAAAAAGAGCCTCGTGCAGGTTGACTGTATGACTCTTGATGCGCCGCAGGGCTACAGCCATGTCGCTGAAGGTTAGTGCCGGCAGAGCGCCGCAGGAGCCATCTTTCATCCGGGCAAGGTGATCCTTGCGAGTCTGGTCGGACAGATCATTGAGTCGATTTGCTTCATCGTAAATCTTGCGGGTGCTACTCACATCCTCATCGTTGAAGGCTTTGCAGACCTGGCTGAAGAAACTGAGCACCTCGTGATGAAAATGGTGGATGTCCCTCCAGGCGTCTTCACTGAAATCAACTTCGTGTTTGTCGAGGCGCTTGACGTATGAACAGAAGTTAGCTGCGTAGTCTGCAATCGATTCCAGTTCATCGGCAGCACGCACGAAGCTGTAGGCTCGGTCCGACTGAGATTTGCTGGCTCCGCCTGCTTGCATCAGGGCGACCGTGAAAGACGTAATCTCATGTTGCATAACATCGGTCTCATCCTCGATGGAAGCAACTTTGCGATAGAAACGATCACGCCCTTTGAGTTCTTTCTGGGCAAAGCTTCCCGCATGACGAAGAGCCTTGTGGACGCGGCCCTGCATCCTTTTCAGTTCCTCAAAAACCATCGATATGCCCATTGCAACGGGAATAGTCCCTGGTGCACCGATGTATTTGAAGGCTCCTTTTTCCTCGCCTGCCTTGTCAGGAATAATTTTGGTTACGAGTGTTGCCAGCTGGTTGAGGAACGGCAGCATAACCAGGGTGGCCGTCACATTGAAGAAAGTGTGCCCCATGGCGATATGGGCGGCTATGTAAGGGCGGTTTCCTTCTGCATCAACAAAACTCGAAAGTCCAGGGACGATTTTCTCAATAAAGCTGACATAGGGCGAAAAGATAGAAACGATGATGACGACCCCAAGTACGTTAAATATGGTGTGGGCCATTGCTGCGCGCCGGGAGGGGACACTGCCACCGATTGCAGCGAACTGTGCGGTGATGGTGGTGCCGATGTTTTCACCCATGACCAAGGCGATTGCTGTATAGATCGGGATAGCTCCGGTAGTGGCAAGAGCGATGGTAATACCGAGCATCGCCGAACTGCTCTGGATGATCATGGTCATCATGCAACCGATAGCGACGCAACCCAGGATGCTGAGTATCGTTTGAGCATCGAGGCTGAGCATCAGGTTCATAAATCTTTCATCACTGCGCAGCGGCTTGAAAGCTCCGCTCATGATCTCAAGACCGAAGAAAATCATGCCCAGGGCAACCAAGACTTTGGCACTCGCTGAGATCTTGTCATTCTTCGAGAAGAGCATCGGGAAGACACCCATTGCAATCAGCAACAGGCCATATTTTCCGACCTTGACTGCGAGAATCCAACCGGTGACGGTGGTGCCGATATTGGCTCCGAGGATGACACCAATTGCCTGTGTTAACTGCATCAGTCCGGCATTGGTGAGACCGACGACCATAACGGTCGTGATCGATGATGACTGGACGAAACATGTGACGACCATACCTACTATGACCGCCAGGAAACGGTTCGTGGTGACTTTTGAGATAGCTTTACGGATCAGACCGCCCGAGAGCGATTGCAAGCTGTCGGAGAGGTATTTCATGCCGAGGATAAAAATCCCGAGGCCGCCGATGGCGGTGTAACCCATCTTGAAAGGTTCGATCATTTGATTCATCCTTGAGAAGTGTTATGGCCTAGCATTTAAAGAACAGGCCGTTTAATCGAGGGTAAATATCAGCCTTTTGTTAGGGTTATGTTAGGAGCATTCACTTTTTGAATGTATGAGTAAAGATAAAATGCCAAATTCCATGAAAAATAATAC
>SDWK01000043.1 GCA_004195335.1 Shewanella sp. | reverse complement strand
ATAAATTACAGTCTCAGCTTCTTAATGGCCAGTTGGGTATTGTGCGCCATGAAGAGAGCAGCTACCTGGTGCCTCATAAACTTGCCGAACGCGTCAATATGCTAGTGCCTGACTGGTGTGGCTACTTATGGGTTAAAGACGATAAAACCCAAGTCGTCGAAGAAGATGATCCTTATGCTGATTATGTCATTCCAGATGATTTGATGTGGTAAGAGGCACGCGGCTAGGATTGAGTTCCTAGTTTCTGACGTCAAGACTCGGTTCCTGGTTTCCAGGGACCGTCTATTTACCCTAAATTTGGGAATAAGGAGTGTCAGGTTTATCTTTTTTATCGTTTCCCTTGGCCGTTTAATTGCTGTCATTAATCTTGTTGTTGAATCCCAATTTCCAGCATCGAGTTCATATACCAATTAAACAAACGCCTTTACTCGCAAATTCACTCTTTTCATGTCCTTAATTTCAAATATTGCTTTCTTTTCCTACGGTATCTGGTATAAATTAAAACAACTGTTTTAATCCATTGTTTGAGAGTCGATCATGAATCCGTACCAAGCACCGTTAGCCGAAATGAAGTTTATGTTAGATAAGGTCTTTGATGCGCCAAATACATGGGCGTCATTACCAGCCATAGCCGAAAATGTCGATATGGACACTGCGGTTGCGATAATGGATGAAGCAGACAAGATAAGTCGTGAACTAATACATCCTATTAACCGTAGCGGTGATGAGCAAGGTGTTAGGCATGAAGATGATAAGGTGATCACGCCAGACGGCTTTAAAGCTGTCTACAACCAGTATGCTGAAGGTGGTTGGGTCGGTTTGTGTGGCGATCCCGAACAGGGCGGCATGGGAATGCCAAAGATGTTGGGCGTACTGGTTGATGAGATGTCTTACAGTGCCTGTAACTCTTTCACCCTTTATGGTTCACTGACCGCTGGCGCAGCCTTGTGTATTAATGCACATGGCAGTGACGAGATAAAAGAGAAATACCTGCCTAAGCTGTATAGCGGTGAATGGGCGGGTGCGATGGATATGACCGAACCTCAGGCGGGTTCAGATCTGCGCAATATTCGTACTAAAGCAGTGCCGAACGATGATGGCAGCTATAACATCACTGGTAGTAAAATTTTTATAACCGCGGGTGAGCATGATCTGACGGAGAATATCATCCATCTGGTATTGGCAAAGCTCCCCGATTCGAACGGCATTTCTCTATTCTTAGTACCTAAAATCAAAGTGGATGATTCAGGCAGTTTGGGTGAGTCAAACGGCGTCACAGTCGGTTCAATCGAGCATAAAATGGGGCTCAAAGCCTCCGCAACCTGTGTCATGAATTATGATGATGCTCAAGGTTATCTGATTGGTAGGCCTAATCGCGGACTCATCTGTATGTTTACTATGATGAACTATGAGCGTTTAGCTATTGGTATTCAGGGTTTAGGTACGTCACAGGCGGCGTATCAGATGGCTGCTGATTATGCCAAAGAGCGAGTTCAGGGAGTCGCAGCAGGTGGATCGCCAACAGGCGCAACAAGCGACCCCATTATTGTTCATGGTGATGTTCGTCGTATGCTTCTCAATATTAGAACCTTGACCGAGGCGGGCAGAGCCCTGTCTATATTGACGGGTAAGCAGCTTGATATTGCAAAATATGGAGAGGGTGAGGACAAGGCTAAAGCGGCGCGTTATGTCGGCTTGTTAACACCAGTGGCTAAGGCATTTCTCAGTGACCGTGGTCTTGATGCCGCTATCATGGCGCAACAAGTGTTTGGTGGACACGGTTATATCCGTGAAACAGGTATCGAACAACTGGTACGTGATACGCGAATTGCTCAGATATATGAAGGGACAAACGGCATTCAGGCAATCGACTTCTTAGGCCGTAAGGTGGCAGGAGATAATTTAGCGGCATTGACTGAGTTTGTTACTGAGTGTAATGAGAAACTATCTCAAATGAGCCATGTCAATGACGCTCATAAGGAGAAAGTAGCAGGATTGTTCAATCGTTTACTGGCCGTTGCAGCTACAGTGAATGACAACAAGACGAAAAAGCCGGCTCTCATTAACAGTTGTGCCGTCGATTTTCTCGATGCATTTGGTCATATTCTCTACGGTTATTTCTGGTTGCTAATGGCCGACACGGCAGCAGCTCATGAAGATGAACAATTTGCGACGCAAAAGCGTCACTTAAGCGACTTCTACATCAATAAAATGCTACCAAAAGCAGAATACCATCTGGCACAGGTAAGTGCCGGTGATGGTTGTGTCATGAGTATCCCGGAAGAGATGTTCTGATAACACAGAGCTCAGTTAGATTGATGTAAGTTGGGTTGACGAGTCCAGTACTCGATATCCGGATTAACAAATCAGATGATTAAAAAGGGAATACTGCCGAAGTATTCCCTTTTTTTGTCATTCTACAACCCGCTTCTATGGCGGTGGTGAATGCTCAGTTTAGGCTAGTCAATGTCTGAAAGTTACTTATGGTAAATGCAGGCAGTGTTGATGACTTCAGCCATTAGAATCAGCCAATGGCTAATTAACTGTCACGGTTTGAGCCGTTGCATTGAGCTCTGTCAGTGCTGGAGCGTAGTCCATTAATGTCTGTAAGAAGAGGGCGCTGAATGGCGCCAGTTGCTGCTCTTTTTCTATCGGGCTCTGACCATTCTCTAAAATGACAAACAGCGTATCGTCTGTCTTAGGTTTCTTGATAAACCCTGCGAGGTTATCGACTCCCTGCATTGAACCTGTTTTTGCCCAAACATGCTTTAGCAATGGAGCACTGGTAAATGATGACTTGTATTTTAGTGTGCCACTGACACCCGCCACGGGCAATGATTCCATGATGCTCATATACCTAGGGTCTGTATATATTAAGGTCAGTACTTGACTGAGTTGTCTGGCGCTAAGTAAATTATAACGTGATAAGCCCGAACCATCGACGACTCTCGCATGGGTTAAGTCTATCCCTTCGTCAGTTAAAATTTGAACCATAGCCTTGCTGCCATTACTAAAGGTTCCTGGACGGTTATACTGCTTGTGTCCTATCTGCTTCAATAAGCTATCGGCAATCAGGTTGTCAGACTTGATTAACATGGTATTAAGCAGTTCAGGCAGGTCTTTTGATTGATGGCTGGCAATGAGGCTGTGATGTTGTGGCAGGATATCTTTGAGTAATACCTTACCTGTTACCTTAATTTGACTACTCTTCGCAATCTGAGCCATGGTATCTCTTGCAAATAAGGCTGGCTCGGTAACGGCGATGGCGAGTTTTAAGGGACTGTTTCCGGCATGACAACCGGTGAGATTAAAGTGATTATTGGGTAGACGCTGTAGACTTAAATTACAAAACTCCAGGGAATTGGTTTTATCAAAAATGGCACTATTGTCGATAACGACTGGAAGATAGCTGGGGAATTTAAGTTGGCTGGTATTACTAGCAAGTGTTGGTTTTAGTTGTCCATGCACACAGTTTTTATTGATAACAAAGCTGGAAACCGGAGCGGCAAAACAGATCCCCAAGTCGTCCCACACCCAACCAGGAGCCTGTAACTCTTCATGTTTTTGGCCTACAAGGTAGAGATTACCTTCTATTTGAAAGAGACCCTGATCGGTTAATTGTTTTAACAGCCCCCTAAGATCAAGACTGGACAGCGTTGGATCGCCACTGAATTTAATAAAAACATCCCCGTTAATCTTTCCATTTCGGATCGGAAAGCGAGAAAATATTTCTGTTTTATAATGAAACTGATTTCCAAGCGCTGCAGTTGCGGCCACCGCGGTGAGTAACTTTTGGGTACTCGCCGGTAACTGTAAAATGTCGGCATTCTCTTCATAGATCAGCGTACCTTGTGCCAGGTTTGTCGCGATTATAGAGGTGTTAGAATGGGGTGGTTTGATCAGAGATAAAATATTACTGAAATACTCATCACTAAAGGCGGGTGATGAGGTAAAACATACAAGCAGCAAGGTCAGGGTTAATTTTTTCATAAAACGTTTAAGCTCAGCTTTGGTTAGATACAGAGATTGGTTAAAAAATGTGGGTCACCAATATACGCAGTTTTAAGCATAACCTAAGGTGGTGATTATGCTTACTCATCGCTAAATCTCTATTCGGGCCAAATCGATAGCGGGAAGGGGAGTGTCGCTACTGGTAGGCTATTCATCTTCTGGCGACTCTTTTTCAATCAAGCCGTAGAGCCTTAAGGTGACAAAGGATACCAAGGCGATAAAAATGGGTAAAATAAAGATCCCTAGGTAGGCCTTGAAGTGAAACAGGGCCCAAGCAATAACGAGGGTAATGGCTAAGGTCATTAAGATTTTCAGATTCATGTCATGCTGTCATAGTAAAAAAATGCTTATAAATCATATTATCAAATTTCTCACCTTTTTGTCGTGTTATCAAAAGCGTAATTAGTGTGTCATTGTCATTGTCATTTTTAAATTTTAATGATGAATACTTGTTGAGTCGCGTTACGTGATAAACACTGAGGTTATTCGCTTTTAACTCACCGTGATCCTTCGACTCCATTGGTATTAAACTGAAAACAGTTTGTACTCAAAATTGGACACTTCTTGTTGTCATTAGTGAAGGTGATGGTTTTTTGTTTGAATTTAGTACAAAAGTTAATGTGTTAACACGCAATTCTGCAGAAAAACCTTGCTCAAAAGCCCTTAAATCGGTAATTTCTATCCCCTTATGAATCTGTAAGGGATCGACATGCCTCATATTCGTATGCGGGGTTTACCAGAAGCTGCTGTGGCCGAGTTAAGCAAGACGTTACTCGAGCAATTAGCCGATATTTGTAAAGTTAATTCGCAAGGATTCACTTTAGATTGGATTCAAAGCATTGGTTACCGTAACGGTTGTGTTGACCGAAGCTTCACACAAGTTGAGATGCTCTGGTTCCCGAAAGATCCCCAAACTCACCATTTGGTAGAGCAAGTTATCCGTGAAGCGGTTCAGAAGGCTTATCCGGAGTCGCAACATATTGTTGTGATGTTCAGGCAATTAGAGCCTGATACTTACTACCGAGATGGCAAGCATTTTTAAGGAGTTGTCCTTGCTGAATAAGCTTGGTGGAATACCTGTCCAACCGGACGCCATTCATTGGTTGTTGACACCTAAGGGTCTCAAGGCCGAATTATTAGAACGTATTGCCTCTGCGAAGCACTCGATCTTCATCTCTGCCCTGTATCTCGAAGATGATGAGGCTGGACGTGAGATCTTAGCCGCTTTAATGTCTGCTAAGCAACGCACTCCATCCATGGACATTAAGATTCTAGTCGATTTTCATCGAGCCAGACGGGGTCTTATCGGTCATAAAGGTGACAGTGGCAATTATCAGATGTACCGCAAGGTCATGGCTGAGGCCGAGCACCCCATCGATATCTTGGGGGTGCCCGTAAAGTCTCGTGAATTCATGGGCGTCTTGCACCTTAAAGGCTTCATTATCGATGATGCTGTCATCTACAGTGGTGCCAGCATTAATAATATTTATCTGCATCAACAAGAGAAGTATCGCTTCGATAGATATCATGTCATCGATTCGGCTGAGCTTGCCCGTTCGATGCGTCAGATGATCCAGACTTTTCTGGTCGAAGATAATGCCGTTTGTTCTCTGACTCAAGATAAAGAATGTGAGCTATTACCAGAGAAAAATGATGTTCGTAACCTGAAGAATCGCCTCAGTAAGGCGCATTATGAGTTTACTAAGGTTAACCATGGTAACCGGATAACACCGCTTGTGGGGCTGGGTCGTAAGAAGAACAGGTTAAATAAGCTGGTCGTTGATATGGTCGCACAGTCTAAAGAATCACTTTTTATCTGTACCCCGTACTTTAACCCACCTTATGTACTCGCCAGAGCGATGGCAAAACATCTTAAGGATGGAAAACGAATCGATATTGTTGTCGGTGATAAGACGGCAAATGATTTCTATATTCCGCCTGAAGAGGAGTTTTCTACCATAGGTGCATTGCCATACTTGTATGAGCAATCGCTGCGGAAATTTGCTAAGAGACAACAATGGGCTATCGAATCTGGTCAGTTAAATATACATCTTTGGAAAGATGGTATTAACAGCTATCACCTTAAAGGTATTAGTGCCGATGATAAGTGCCACCTGATCACCGGAAGTAACTTAAATCCGCGCGCATGGGCATTGGATCTTGAAAATGGCTTGCTGTTGCAGGACGAGACCGGAGCCTGGAAAGAGAAGTTTGCAGCAGAACAAGCGCATATTCTACAACATACAGCGCGCTTGTATCATTACAGCCAGATAGAGACGTTAAATAACTATCCTGCGCCGGTACGTAAGATCATGACACGTATCAGACGCCTTAAAGC
>SDWK01000029.1 GCA_004195335.1 Shewanella sp. | reverse complement strand
AAAAAATAGTGAAAATAACCAGTTAGAATCTAATCCCACGATAGCTCGTACGATAGTTTTTGGTGTTGTTCCTCAGCAAGCCGCGAGTACACTTGCCCGATTATGGTCTCCGGTGCTCTCAGAGTTATCGCAAAATGCAAATGTTCAACTGCGTTTTGCAACGGCGCCGGACATTCCCACTTTTGAAAAGAGACTCGCTTTGGGTGAGTACGATGTCGCCTATATGAATCCCTATCACTACACGGTATTTCATGAAGCTCCTGGTTACCAAGCCTTGGTCAAGCAGAAGGGAAAGCAGATTAAAGGCATTATCGTGGTTCGCAAAGACTCATCTATTCGTTCTATCGATGATCTGAATAATAAAGATGTCGTCTTTCCCGCGCCCGCTGCTTTTGCCGCCAGTGTGCTCCCCAGAGCAAACTTAAAGATTAGAGGGCTTGAGAATCGGGTTAAATATGTCGGTTCACACGATTCTGTTTATCTTGCCGTGGCCCAAGGGCTGGCAGATGCAGGAGGGGGAGTAAAAAGAACCTTTAAGACAATGGATAAGGCGACGACAAGCCAACTTAACGTTTTGTGGGAGACCCCGGGTTATACCCCTCATGCGATTGCCGTTCATCCAAGAGTACCAGCGGATATTGCTGAGGAACTTAGGCAAGGTTTTATCGAATTATCATCATCTTCCCAAGGTGCTGAAGTGCTAAAAGTGTTGGGCCTTAAAAGCTTTGAGTCCGCCAAAAACAGCGATTGGGATGATGTACGTTCGCTGGGCTTAGGTACGTTTGCAAAACCTTTAGAAAACGCCAATGACATAGCTGATGAGCCGTCAGTGAAAGGAGAGTTGTAGTGTCTTTTAGACTCAAAACGGTACTCGGTATTGCGCTAATCGAAGGCGTTTTACTGCTGCTATTGGTTTATACCAGTGTCGATTACTTAAGAAGTTCCAATGAAACTGAAATTGAGAAACGAGCCGATTCAATTGTGACACTTTTTGCCGCGGCGACCAAAGATGCGGTGATCAGCACCGATGTCTCTACCTTGCAAGTGTTAGCCAATGAGTTGCTCGAACATACTCAGGTCTTGTATGTGAATATCTATGATGAAAACACGCTCTTAGTTCGGGCTGGAGAGAGTCCATCCCGAGCGTCATCGACTGTGGCTTCGAGTCGAGATCAAGGTTTATCCAGTGTCGATGATGGTGTGTTAGATGTCGAAGCCAATATCATGGAGTCTGGCTATATATTCGGACGGGTTGAACTCGGTGTTGGTGTGAATGAGTTTGATCAATTCTTAGCTAGTGCGACGACACGATTCCTTTCCATTGCCGGGTTAGAGATGGTGTTAGTGGCACTATTTTCATGGTTGTTAGGGCACTATTTGACCCGTAATCTTAGTGAACTGAAAACGGCTTCTAAACGTATTTTAAGTGGCGAAACAGGGATACAGATCCCCGTTACCGCAACGGATGAAATTGGCCAAACAACCCGGGCATTTAACCGGATGATTGAGAAGGTCGAAAAAAACAGGAGTGATCTTGAAAGTGCTAACACCCGTTTAAGTACGATTTTAGAGACGGCGGTAGATGGCTTTATCATCGTCGATACTTCAGGGGGCATCACTCAGGTGAACAGTGCCGTTTGTCGTCTGTTTGAGTATGAGCTCGATGAGTTGATTGGTGAAAATGTATCAATTTTTATGCCGATGCATGAACGGCATATGCACGATAGTTTCCTCGATAGGTTTATTCAATCCGGTCGAGACGCGAAAAATGGAAGAGAACTTACGGCGCAAAACAGGAGTGGTAAACTTTTTCCTATCGAATTATCTATCTCTAAGATGACCATCGATAATGAAATTATGTTGTTGGGTCTGGTAAAAGACCTGAGTGATATAAAGCGTAAAGAGGTGGCTGCGCTTCGCACCGAAACCATCTTGTTGGCAACGCTGGAAGCCAGTCAGGATGCGCTTATCACCATAGATATTACCGGGAGAATTCAAGAGTTTAATGACGCAGCCTGTAAGTTATTCGGTCATAAGCGTGAGCAGGTTTTAGGTGAGATCCTCGAAGATCTGATTTTTGTCGATATAGAGAAGAAAAGCTTTAAACACGGTATGGAACTATTCAGGCAAACGGGTGAGGGGCCAGCCATAAAGAAAAGTATTGAGATGATGGCAATCAAGTGTGATGGCAGCTCATTTCCTGTTGAGATGAAGATGATCCCGGTACAGCTTGGGGAAGAGATCTTACTGACCGCCTTTTTGCATGATATTTCGAAGAGAATTGAATATGAAACTCAGCTAAAGCACGCGAAAGATCAAGCCGAGTCGGGCAGTAAGGCCAAATCACGATTTCTGGCAACCATGAGCCATGAGATCCGCTCTCCACTCAATGCGGTACTGGGGAGCGTAGAGCTTATGTTGGACTCCAGGTTGAATAAAGAGCAACGCATTTATGCCCATACAGCAAAAGAGGCTGGGACAGCTTTACTCAGCACCATTAATGACATTTTAGATTTCTCAAAAATTGAAGCCGGGCAGATGATGTTGGAAAGTGTGAGTTTTTCGCCTGCCAAAATAGTGGCTCAAGTGTTGAGAATATTAGCGCCTAATGCCCATGAGAAGGGCGTTAATCTCGCGTGTTTTATTAACCGAAATGTGCCTGAACTTGTCAAAGGAGATGCACAACGTTTACGTCAGGTGATACATAACCTGGTTGATAATGCGATAAAGTTTTCAAGTGGAGGCTGTGTTTCAGTAGAGATGTGGATCCCCGATAGTCATCACGAAGAGGTGCAGCTGTATTGTGCAGTCACCGATGAGGGCATTGGAGTCAGCATGGCGGCTCAAAAGAAACTGTTTAAAGAGTTCAGTCAAGTTCATGATCAGCATAATACTAACTATAAGGGAACCGGGCTTGGCTTAGCCATCTGCGCTGAGTTGATTGAGATGATGGGAGGGAAAATTGAACTAAGCAGCCGACTGGGGCATGGAAGCTGCTTTAGGTTCGATGTGCAGTTAACACTTGAGGTACATCAGCTAAGTCCTCTTACCCACTTGCCTGCTCATGCCAGAGTGCTATTGGTTCACCCTGATAAGACCTTTTCCCATCTGGTCAGAAAGCAGTATAGCCAGTATGGTGTGAGTTGCGTTAATGTCAGCCGAGTTACCGATATTCTGAGCTCTCATGAGGTCAAGGGACGTTTCAACCTTATTTTGATCGATGACACTGGCTTATCTGAATTAAGTTTTAAATTAACCAGCCTTCTGAAGCGAGATTTTTTATTTGAAGGAGGGCTAATCGCAGTATTAATGTCAGAGCTAAGGCCTGAAATGTCAGGCCTAGTGTCAGAGATAGGGCTGGAGCAGGTGATAAATAAACCATTGAGCCGCGAGATGATGCTAGGTTTATTGAATGGCGATGATGTTAACCATGAAGAAAAAACGGAAACGGAAGTCTTACTTCCGGAGCTTACACCCAAGAATAAATTACTGCTTCTGGCCGAGGATAGTCCATCGAATCAAGTTGTTGCTGGGGCTATGTTGACAAAATCTGGTTTCGAAGTGGAATACGCAAACAACGGGATTGAGGCCATGAATATGGCAGCTCAAAAAAATTATGGTTTGATATTGATGGATATGCGGATGCCGGAGATGGATGGCGTTGAAGCGACTAAAAATATTCTATTACATCAACCTGATACTATTATATTAGCCATGACGGCTAATGTTCAGCAAGAAGATATAGAGAATTGCTTGTCGGCAGGAATGAAAGACTTTGTGCCTAAGCCAGTTAATAAGATTGATTTGGTGCGGGTTATCAATAAGTGGTTGCCGGAAATAAGTAGTATCGATGGTGAACCTCTTGAAGTGCAAACTAAAATTAGTCCAGTAAGTTGTGAAGCCGGGGAGCTCGAATTACACTTGGATAACGATGCTTCAAACGGAGTGGTAATGGAGTTTAAATCAGAAAGTGATAAGTGTGATAAAAGCGCACCCCCAGATGAGCTAAGCTTGGAGACACTATTTGATGAATCTGTACTTACTGAGCTCACCGATGCAATAGGTGTAGAGTCCTTGAAAGGGATGTTTAGTGTCTATCTTCAAGAGACTCATGAAAGATTGGATACACTTAACACTTTAATGCAGACGATGGATTTTATCGAAATAGATAATCAGGCGCATACCTTAAAAAGCAGTTCCGGCAGTTTTGGGGCTCAGGCTCTGTATGAGGTTGCAAAAAGCCTTGAGAAAAGCGCCAGAGAGCAAGATGAAAAAGAAGTTGAGTCGTATATGACAGAAGTTCAACAAGTAGGGCTACAAACTATTAAGGCCTTCAAAGCACGTTTTGCGGCTTGAACTCTCCTTCATTAGTAGACAGGTTCAGAACCTGAGCATTCGAATTTTTATTTAAGGATGGCGTTAAATATGGAAATTAATCAGTCTTTTACCGCTTTACTTGTTGAAGACAGCATGTCATTGGGTGCGCTTTATACCGAGTATCTACGCTCTGAAGGCGCTAAGGTTACTCATGTCAATCATGGGGAAGATGCACTCACCGAGTTAGCGCAGTGGCAGCCTGATCTATTAGTGTTAGACATCAAGTTACCCGATATGTCGGGTATGGATATTCTGCAAAAAGTCCAAACCAGCTATCCTGGTATCACGGTTATCATGATAACCGCTCACGGAACGATAGATTTAGCGGTTGAGTCGATGAAGTCCGGGGCATTCGATTTCTTGGTCAAACCCTTCGATGCCAAGCGACTCTCTATTACGGTTCGAAATGCGTTAAAACAGCGCCAGCTTGTTAATCTGGTGGAAAGGTACGAGCAAAGCTTACCTAAAGAAAATTATATGGGGTTTGTGGGGGAGTCTCTCGCCATGCAGACCGTATATAAAACCATAGACTGTGTCGCTAATAGTAAGGCTTCCGTTTTCATTGTCGGGGAAAGTGGCACCGGTAAAGAAGTTTGCGCTCATGCGATTCATCATGCAGGGAATCGAAGCGAGAAACCTTTCATTGCGCTCAACTGTGCTTCAATCCCAAAAGATCTTATCGAGAGTGAAATATTTGGCCACACGAAAGGGGCATTCACCGGGGCGGTGGCCAATAGAGAAGGCGCGGCGAGCCGTGCCCATCAAGGCACGCTATTTCTCGATGAAATTTGTGAGATGGACCTTGAGTTACAAAGTAAGTTACTGCGATTTATTCAGACTGGCGTCTTTCAAAAGGTCGGGGGGACGAAGGAGGAGAAGGTCGACGTGCGCTTTGTGAGTGCGACAAACAGGGTCCCTTGGGAGGAGGTAAAACATGGACGTTTTAGAGAAGATCTCTTCTACCGACTGCATGTTATTCCTATTGAACTTCCGCCGCTTCGAATGAGGGGGAAAGACGTGCTGTTGTTGGCAAATAAACTCCTTAAAGAGTACAACCGTGAAGAGGGGAAGCAGTTTAAAAATTTCACCGCAGAGGCCAAACAATCACTTCAAAGCTATGATTGGCCAGGGAATGTGCGTCAGTTACAAAATGTGGTTAGACAGGTGGTCGTGCTCAACTCTTCCGATATTGTTGAGGCATCGATGTTACCTTCGTTATGTAAAGGAGACCCAAGTAATAGCCAAGATCTTGGCGAAGCTATCGCGAGTGCTAATCAGCCTTTGGCACTAAATCACCACGAATCATTCCCTACCGATGAGCAGGCCAGGAGCCAAAACCTGCAATCAGCGCCCTCAAGAACAGATAAACCAGAGGCAATCATTCCACTCTGGTTGTCAGAGAAACAGACGATTGAGGCAGCCATTGAGCAATGTGGTGGCAATGTGCCTAAAGCTGCGGCAATGTTAGATATCAGTGCCTCGACGATTTATCGAAAGCGTCAAGGGTGGGATGAACTATACCAATCAGTATAAGAAAGTGATCTACTCAGCGTGTTTTTTTGCCACTAATTCAAGGCGAATGGATGATGGAATGGTTGTTCCCTTGTAAGGCCATTCAACGCAGAAGTAGGCAGCCAAAAACACGCCTAACAGGCGAGTTTTAGCGCTTCAGATGCTGTGTTAACGAGCTTGAACGTAGAACAACTATGTTCTTCACTCGTTGCCTTGCCTCTGAAGCGCTAAATTCTCGCTGAGCGATCACATCTTTATACTGATTGGTATTACAAGGCGTGGCTGCTGAAAGCTAGGTTATGTGAATATTCTGAAATCTAGGTTAGTGGTGATTCTGAAACTAGGCTAAGTGACTATAAAGGCGTAGAATCTTAGACACTTATATTTTTTCTGTAAAGCCATAAGAAGAGTCATTATGAAGTATCTTGTAGACACTCACGCCCACACAATCGCCTCCACTCATGCTTATAG
>SDWK01000935.1 GCA_004195335.1 Shewanella sp. | reverse complement strand
TCAAAATCCGTATTAGACGGCATAAAATGGCAAATCATTGGGGCTTTTGATGGTTTGTTTATGTGGTCTGCCAATATTTTTGTCGTGTTTTGTTTGGCAATGATTGTTTCGCCATATGGCAAAATTCGTTTAGGTGGTGATGAGGCAAAAACCGATTACTCGATGAAGTCATGGATAGCAATGTTATTTGCAGCTGGCATGGGTATTGGACTAATGTTTTGGGGGGTTGCAGAGCCTGTTGCCTACTTTACCGGTTGGTACGAAACACCACTTAATGTAACACCAAACACACCGGAAGCCGCTAAGCTTGCTCTTGGCGCTACTATGTTCCATTGGGGACTTCACCCATGGGCAATTTACGGTGTAGTGTCTCTGTCGTTAGCATTTTTCGCTTACAATAAAGGCTTACCGCTGTCCATGCGTTCAGTCTTTTACCCCATCCTAGGCGATCGCACTTGGGGCTGGCCTGGGCATGTTGTTGACATTCTAGCGGTGCTTGCCACCCTGTTTGGTCTTGCGACATCCCTTGGACTTGGTGCTCAACAAGCCGCGAGTGGTTTTCACCATGTATTCGGAATTGAAAACGGATTAACACTGCAAATCGCCATCATATTTATAGTGACTCTATTAGCTGTTGTGTCGGTAGTCCGTGGTATTGATGGTGGAGTCAAGATCATCAGTAATGTCAATATGCTGTTGGCGCTTGCTTTAGTGCTGTTTGTGATTTTGGTTACTTTTGCAGTATCCATGGGAACTATTCCGACAACTGTCATGGGATACATTGAAAACATTATTCCATTAAGTAATCCAATCGGCCGTGAAGATGAAGCCTGGATGCATGGCTGGACTGTTTTCTATTGGGCATGGTGGATTTCATGGTCTCCTTTTGTCGGCATGTTCATTGCGCGCATTTCACGTGGACGTACAATTCGTGAGTTCATGACAGCAGTACTTATTGTGCCAACGGTTGTTACTACGCTTTGGATGTCTGTATTTGGTGGTGTTGCGATTGATCAAATCGTTAATAAAGTCGGTACGTTAGGCGAAAAAGGGCTAACAGAAGTGCCACTAGCCATGTTCCAAATGTTTGACGCATTGCCAATGGGTAATATTTTGTCTCTACTTGCTGTTGTGTTAGTGCTGGTTTTCTTTGTGACCTCATCAGACTCAGGTTCACTGGTTATTGATAGCATCACATCAGGTGGAAAAGTAGATGCACCTATTCCTCAGCGTGTATTCTGGGCATTTATTGAAGGCGCTATTGCTGCAGCTCTGGTTTGGGTAGGTGGCACAGAAGCCATTGAAGCCTTGCAAGCCGGTGCTATTTCGACCGCCTTACCGTTCACCATTATTTTGTTGGTGATGTGTGTTAGTTTGATAATGGGACTACGAACAGAACAACGTCTTCGTTAATCTGTCGAACCGTTAGATAAAAATATAAACCGAGTGATGGGATTACTATTTGTAATCTAGCATCACTCGGTTTTTTTATATCTAAAGCTTTATCGCCATAGCTTTATCATTCAGGGTTTATAACCACAGCTTTATAACCAAAGTTTCTTAATTGGCGTGTCTGGGCTGAAGTGGTGGTGAATTTGTGCTTGCAGTAACTCAGCGGTAGCAATCGCGTCGGTCAAGGCATCGTGTGGTGGATAGGTTGGCAGATTATAACGGGTACGACTATTGGCAAGACGAATCGATTCTGGGCGGGTATGTTTAAACCAGTCCATAATATTTTTCGGACGAGCCTGCTGGATATCAGCTTCAATTTGCATGGTATCGACAACGGGAAAAACAATGCCCTCATTGATCAAGCTGCGAAGTGCAGCATCAAAAAAATCACGTTCAATTCTGCGGTAATGCACCACCACAATTTTTCCTGCCAGCTCATCCAATAACTGCTCTAAGATACGCAGTAGACCCGGCGCACCTTTCAGATCAGAGTGGGTAATACCATGAATGATGATTGAATTTTCTTGGAGTTTATCTTCCGGTGTTATAAACCAGTGTTTCGCCTGTCTACAAGCAATTCGTTGCAGGGTAAAAGGGACTAAACCAATGCTTATAATGCTGTTTTGATTTGCATCTAGACCGGTGGTTTCAAAATCTAAGGCAACAAAATCAATATCCTTAAGCTTGATTTCCTCATGGTAAGTGCTGGCATTATAAAAGTGAGTTAGGCGACTATCTTTACTTTCTTGCGCTTTAATTTTCAAAAAAGCTTGCCAATTTAAAACCTCTTGATTGCTGAAATTGCGCATTATTTACACCTGCATGCTGTTGGCTGTGTAGCGGAACTTTAAAAAGTTTTGCGCGCTGCTTAAGACCAAAAAGGCATCTTTTAGGTTACGTCTTTCAAAATCAGACATGTTTTCAGGCTCAATATTGTTATCTGGCTCTTGCTCTGACTCTATGTCTAACGCTTGAAGGCGAATGCGAACCAAAGAGATGAATTCCATCGCATGTTGCAGATCTTTACCCTTTAATGGAGGTAAAATCCCCGCTTCTATGATGTCTTCTAATCGATCAAATGAGTTCTGCGATTGAGATCCGATAGCAAGGGCGTGCACACGGATAAGGTCGGCTAAAGGTGCGGTACCTCGCCTTTTTAAATTAATGGAGTTGTTATGACGACCATCTTTTTCCATCACAAAGTCTTTAAAAAAGCCAAGTGGTGGGGTGCGATTCAATGCATTTCTAGCAAGACTGGCCAAGAAACGGTTGTTCTTTTTCGCTTTTCTAAGGATAAAGGCGTTCAACTGTTCAGCCCACTTGGGTCTGCCATACACACCGTAGAGATCGAAAAAGATTGAGCAATTAAGCAGAGTTTGCGGGTTTGGATTATCAATCCAGTCAGAAAAACACTCTTCCCATTGAGATTGGGTTTTTCGATACTCAGGATTAGTTGCCATGATATCGCCAGTACAATAGGTGTAACCGCACGCGGCCAAACCATCACAAACATAAGTGGAAAGCTCTTTAAAGTAGTCCCCATGCAGAGACTCTTGGTACTGATTATCGAGAATGATCGCATTGTCTTGGTCGGTAACGATAAGTTGTTCATCACGGGCCATAGAGCCTAATGCTAAGAAGCAGTAAGGCACGGGTGGTGGCCCAAATTTTTCTTCAGCCAATTCAAGTAAACGTTGTTTAAAACTTCTGCCAATTTCCGACATGGCTCGACCCACCATGTGTGAGCTGGCATCTTCGTTGATCATGCGGACAAAACAGTCTTTGAGTTGATTCGATAACATAATCAAATCTTCGATGCTGTTTTGCTGAAAAATACTGCTGACAAACAACAAGCTGTTTTGAGATTCATAACGAATGATGTCGGTGACTTCAATTAAGCCAATCGGTTGTTTGTTTTTTAGAATGGGCAGGTGATGAACGTTATAACGAAGCATTAATAGCATCGCTTCAAAAATATAGGCGTTGTGATCCAAAGAGATAAGTTCTGTAGACATCACCTCGACCACTTGGGTATTGACATCTAACCCTTGCGCGATAACTTTTGCGCACAGATCGCGCTCAGTAATTATGCCAACAAAGCTATTACCACCTTCATCGGCGAGGTTTGGATCATTGATGATTGCAGCTGAGACATTCTCTGCAGACATGATTTTGGCCACGTTCTGAATTGTGGTAGTGGTAGGTAGCATCACTGGCTCGCCACTGAGTAAAGTCTTTACCTTTGAGGTGGTCAGTGAATTGGCATCATCACTATTATCTTCAACCGCTTGCCGTAATCGAATACTGCCTTCTACTTCAACAAAGTCGGCAAAGGCGTCATAGCGTTCGCAAAACTCTTCAAAAATCTTTTCTGGAATGCAGTATAAAAGGGTGTCTTTAAGCGATTTGGCTGGGAAACGCACTTTATTACTGGTTAACAGCCCCATCTGCCCAAATAAGCCACCTTGATCAAGACGGTTATAAAGCTCACCAGTACGGCGATATATTTCGACCACTCCACTGCGGACCATAAAGAGTTCGTGTATTTTATCACCAGACTCAATGATCATACTGTCAGCTCGGTAATATGAGATCTCGACACTGTTTGAAACTTCGATTAACGCTTCTTCTGGCAGTTGATCAAAAGGGGGGTATTGGCGGATGAAATTTCGAATTTCAAGTAGCTCGACTTCCATTATTCGCTCGATATTGATGATGATTTGAATATAATTAATAGTATATGGTATCTACGGGATATATGCAGCTAACCCGTCTCTCAGACTCTTATTATTAATACTCATACGTTTTTCATCGAAACTGAACGGTTCATTCCCACTGCTCTACTCTGATTTTACTGAACACTGAATTAAGCGGCATATCGTAACGAAATTGGAAGAATAGGTATTTTAGACGTTGCCTAAGAGAAAATAGTAGACCTAATATTCTAGTTTATCTGTGTCCAAAATCGTGTTTGCAAATAAAGCTAAAATCGAAGAGATATACACTCAGGTGTAGATGCGGCTGAGGCGTAGGCGACATGGCGAGATTTCACATAGTGAAACTCTCCGAGCAAGAGATAGGGTGAATATGGCAAAGCCATAAGCTCATGAACGAGAAGCATGGAGGCTGAACTGGCATTTAAACATGGAGATTGTTTGCCACCGTCGAGCTTAGCTTTAAACTTTCATGTCACTTCTACGCCACAATAGCTGAGTCAGTTTCCCATCGTTTATCTTCCATAACCCCTGTCAATTAGCGTACTACGAGCGAACATTTAACAAGCAACCAAACAATAAAAAAACGAGCCGAAGCTCGTTTTATCAGGCTGATTTATCCGTGCCGATTAGATACGGATCCCGCCATCGATTTCAAACACTCGACCATTCACATAATCATTTTCGATGATAAATTTCACCGTCGACGAGATCTCTGAGGGTTGACCTAAGCGACCTACCGGAACCATCTTCTCCAGACGCTCCAGTGCCTCAGGCTTCATCGCTGCGGTCATCTCAGTTTCAATCACACCAGGAGCCACCGCTGCACTACGGATATTGTATCTGGCTAACTCTTTTGCCCAGCCCACTGACATCGCCGCAACACCGGCCTTAGACGCTGAATAATTGGTTTGACCTACGTTACCCGCCTTAGCTAAGCTCGAGATATTAATAATCACCCCTTCTTGCTTAGATTCAATCATGGCCGCTGCCGCTTCACGGCCACACAGGAATGTACCGGTGAGATTGACGTTGATCACGGCTTGAAATTGCTCGAAAGACATACGACCAGTAACTTTACCCTCTTTGGCTTTCACCAACATGCCATCGGACAAGATCCCTGCGTTGTTGATCAACACATTGACCTTGCCAAAATCTTCCATGATAAAACCGAAGCCGGCCACCACATCTTCTTCATCTGTGATATCGAAAGCGTAACCCTGAACTTCTGCCCTGTCACCGATATCGGCACAGGCACGCTCAAGTTTCTCCTGATCAACATCGATAAGCGCCAACTTGGCCCCTGCTTCAGCTAAATCCAGCGCCATAGCCAGACCTAATCCACCAGCGCCACCAGTGATGACGACAACCTTATCTTTTAAATCCATCGAGTTACCCTTTGTTTTTAATTTGTTGAGAATTAGCAAACTGTTCAAAAATACTGGAAAAATCACGCGCCCCATTGCCCTGACGAGCATGGTTAACATATAAACTGCGCGCTAAGGCGCCCATCGGCGTGCTTGAATTGCTAAGTAATGCGGCCTCTTGAGATAATCCAAGATCTTTAACCATCAAGTCCACCATAAAGCCACCTTGGTAGCCATTCGATGAAGGCACAGATCCCATCACGCCCGGACAAGGATTATATTTATTCAGCGTCCAATTACCACCACTACTTACCTTCATTATCTCAGATAATACCTTGGGGTCCAGACCATGATCGATTCCCATCTGCAAAGATTCACTGGTTCCGACCATCAGGACAGATAACAACATGTTATTACATATCTTGGCAACCTGACCCGCGCCCGCTCCACCTGCGTGAAAGATATTCGCCCCCATATTGCTTAGCATCTCTTTAGCTTGCTCGAAGCCTGTATCACTGCCACCACAGATAAAGGTGAGTGTTCCCGCCGCCGCGCCAGCCGTTCCACCCGACACAGGCGCATCGACAAACTCGAGCTCTTTCTCGGCGGCAAACTTAGCCACGACCTGTGCACTTTGAGCATCGATGGTGGAGCAGTCTATCAGTAAGGTGCCTTTTGCAACCACATCAATCAACCCCTTTCCTTCACCTCCGCCGCTTTCGCCGAGGTAGAGTGAACGAACATGTTTGCCGGCCGGAAGCATAGTGATAACGACATCTGCGCCCGCTGCGGCGCCACAGGCACTGCTCGACGCTAGTGCACCAAGATCCGTAAGCGACTTTATCGTTTCGGGTACCAGATCAAATACACGCACCGTTAAGCCAGCCTTAACTAAATTGGCCGCCATCGGCGCCCCCATATGCCCTAACCCGATAAATGCGACACTTGTCATCTCATGCTCCTTAGCCTTCAGTTTGAAGATAAACTCAATTCATTATTCGTCGTTCATGCTCTTTGCATTCTTACACCATTAAGCCGTTTCATTTAAAACAGGCCTTTTAAGACATTCGTTTTTAAGAAAGTGTCTTCAGTGGATGCTCCGCATCAGCCCAAGGTGATGTCATTAATTGCGCTATCAAGTCTTGGGGTACTGCCGAAACGTCCTGATAACGCCATTTTGGCTGTCGGTCTTTATCAATAAGCAGGGCCCTGACTCCCTCACTGAAATCCCCGATAGCGCAGCAATTCACACTACACCCCAGCTCAAATTTAAATACCTCAGCCAGACTGAGCGAGGTGCCAAGCTGGGCTTGATGATAGATAAGGTGCCAACTGACAGGGCTACCCGAGAGCAGCGTCTTAAGCGGACGTTCGAGCCAAGAATGGAGATTATCAAAATGGGAAACCCGTTCGATAATCTCGACTAAAGATCCTCTCATCAACTCATCTATCTCGGTTTGTCTCGTCTCTAATTGCCCCAGAGGCAATGGCACCGAGACCTCTTGCTCCATGGCGTTGAGTTGCTCAGTTAATAGGTGATGATTTAACTCACAATCTTCACTCCAACTCAGGGTGGCTAAGTGGTCGAGCAGTGGCTCTTTACTATCACTATTGAGATAGTGATTACCCACACCGACATATTTAGCATCGCCAGCATTCATATTGTAGGCGGTTAAACCGAGAAAGAGCCCGGTTTTGCCCGGCATTCGATTAAGAAAATAACTACCGCCCACATCAGGATACAGGCCGATGGTCACCTCAGGCATGGCGATACGTGAACGCTCAGTCAATACCCTGTGACTGGCACCCGCCATTAAACCTAGTCCACCACCCATCACAATCCCATCGCCCCACACCATGACGGGCTTGCCTAAGGTGTGCAGCAGATAATCGAGACGATACTCACGTTCAAAAAACGTCTCGGCCTGCTCGGTTACTTCACCGGGCGCTTGAATCGATGCATGATAGATAGCCCTGACATCCCCGCCGGCGCAGAAGGCCTTCTCACCCGCCCCATCGAGCATCACCATGGCAATGTCGTCATTGGCCTGCCACTGCAACAACTGCTGCGTCATGGCGTTAACCATACTGAGATTAAGCGAGTTAAGCGCCTTTTCAACATTGAGGGTCACAACACCGATCTGCTTACCCGATGCGGTACCGAGTGTCTGAAAAACAACGCTGTTATCTATCCCTGTGACCACATTAGTATCCGCGGATGTGTGAACTGTCATTAGCAATTTTTCCAATTGGCTTTTCGCTTGTCCAGGAAGGCATTAACCCCCTCCGCCTGATCTTGGGTATCAAACAAACCGACAAACAGTTCTCGCTCTAGAGGTAATGCCAGATTTCTTGGCATCGTCCGGCCAGCCTGAATAAGCTGTTTACACACGGCGACACTACTTGGACTCTGAGCCGCCACTTTTTCAGCCAGTGCTATTGCCACATTAAGAGATTCGCCAGTCTCAACCACCTCTTCAACCAATCCCAGAGACTCCGCTTTGTCGGCCTTGAGTCGCTCACCACACAAGATCATCCGCTTTGCCCAGCCTTCGCCAACTAGCGCCGCTAAGTTTTGAGTGCCACCGGCGCACGGCAGTAATCCCACCGACGCTTCGGGCAGCGCCATCACAGCTTGGACTTCTGCAATACGGATATCACAGGCCAGTGCCACCTCTAAACCGCCGCCCATGGCATAGCCATTGATCGCCGCGATAGAGACTCCGCGGAATTGGCTCAAGGCTTCAAACGCTTCGCCGAAGTATTTAGACATCGAAACGGCAACGCCTTTATCGCCATCGGCAAAGAGCTTAAGATCGGCGCCGGCAGAGAAAAACTTATCTCCCGCTCCGGTGATCACCAAGGCATAAATATCCCTGTTCTCGTTGAGCTCAAGCACCTTATGTTTAAGGGCTTGTAAACTTTCGGCGGTCCAGGTATTGGCCGGCGGATTACTCATGGTGAGAATGGCGGTATGGCCTTCAATACGTTCAATTATTCCTGTCATAAAACGCTTCCTTTCTACAATTAATCTTCTTTGCTTTGAACCATTAACCTTCTCTACTTCCAACAAGGTTTGCCATTAGCACTCAAAATCTTGAAAACAAACACCACGCGTGGGTTCAATAGAGATACGCAGTAGATCGATTAGAGGATCTGCCCTGCGTTTTCATTGAGTAAACGACGGGCAATGATCAAACGCATTATCTCGTTCGTGCCCTCTAAGATCTGATGTACACGCACATCACGAACATGTCGCTCTAAGGGGTATTCACGGATATAGCCGTAACCGCCATGAAGCTGAAGCGCCGCATCACACACCTGAAAACCGACATCGGTGGCAAAACGTTTTGCCATCGCGCAATAGGCGGTCGCCTCTGGATCTTTTTCATCGAGCTTAAACGCAGCCAAACGCACTAATTGTCTGGCAGCCACTAATTCGGTGGCCATATCGGCTAATTTAAATTGAAGCGCCTGAAATGCGGCTATGGGTTTACCGAACTGCTTACGCTCATTCATATATTGTGTTGCACGTTCGAGTGCAGCCTGAGCCGTACCGATTGAACAGGTCGCAATATTAATCCGACCGCCATCGAGTCCCTTCATAGCAAAGGTAAAACCTTGCCCCTCTTCGCCCAATAGGTTTGAGACCGGAACGCGCACTTCATTGAAGGTAATTTCGCGGGTAGGTTGGGCATTCCAGCCCATCTTATCTTCAGCCTTGCCGTAGATAACCCCCGCCGCATCGGCAGGTACTGCGATAGCCGAAATTCCTTTGGGGCCCGCCTCTCCGGTTCTGCACATGACCACCAGCATTTCCGTTGCCCCGGCACCCGAGATAAACATCTTAGCGCCGGAGATCACGTACTCATCCCCTTCCCTAACCGCCTTGGTTTTAAGGGATGCCGCATCACTTCCAGCCCCAGCCTCCGTTAAACAGTAGGAAGCCAGCTTCTGTCCTGTGGTGAGAGACTCTGACCACTCATCTCTTAATGTTTGTGAGCCAAAACTGGTGACCATCCAGGTCGCCATATTGTGAATGGTCAGCATGGCGGTAGTGGCGGTACATCCCATGGCAAGCTGTTCAAAAATGATAGAGGAATCGAGTCTGGATAAACCCATGCCTCCCTCACTTTCCGGTGAATAGAGGGAACAAAAACCGAGTTCACCGGCACGCTGGATAACGTCTTTAGGGAAATGATGTTCCTTATCCCACTTCGACGCAAAAGGGGCCAACTCTTCTTGGGAAAATTGCTGGGCAAGATCGGCAAACTGACGTTGATCTTCATTCAGGTTGAAATCCATCTGTAGGTCTCCTTCGGCACATTCTTTATTGAACGAGTTATTGAGTGAGTCATTAAGTTTAGCCATTTAACTGGCTGCGAACCTTAGCGACTCAGAACTGCTCTTTGTTTTTATTGTGCCTTGCGTTAATAATATGAGTAATATCGATTGATGCTGGCCGTAAAACTGGCTATCGATGAGGCAAGTAACCCCATAGATAGCATCGCTACTTTTACGTTAGCGATTTCAGCGCTTATTTAAGCGCAATGGTCATATTCGGCGCTGCGTGTTCGGCTTCTGAGATCTGAGACTCAAACCAACGAGAAGTGATGGTTTTTGTTTCGGTGTAGAAGCGAACGGCTTGCTTACCATACGCATGTTGGTCACCGTAAAAACTGCCCTTCCATCCTGTGAAAGAGAAAAATGGCAAGGGGACTGGAATGGGCACATTGATCCCCACCTGACCCACTTCAATTTCGTGTTGATACTTACGGGCGGCCGCGCCACTGGCGGTAAAGATCGCGGTTCCGTTGCCGTAGGGACTATCGTTGACGATGTCGATAGCTTCCTCTAACGACTCCGCTTCCATGCAGCACAGTACCGGTCCGAAGATCTCCTCTTTATAGATACTCATCTCTGTCGTCACTTGGGTGAACATGGTCGGGCCAATCCAGTTACCACTCTCATAACCCGGTACGGTAAACTCTGAGCCATCGAGCAAACACTCGGCGCCTTCATTTTTCCCCTGCTCAATAAGAGATAACACGCGCGCTTTGGCCGCTGGACTAATTACGGGTCCATAACCGGCATTTTTATCATCCCAAAGCCCGGGCTTAACCTTAGCCAGTGCCTCTTTCAACTCAGGAATCCACTCTTTCGCGGCGCCAACAAACACGGCAACAGAGAGTGCCATACAGCGTTGACCCGCGGCACCGACAGAGGCGCCAACCATATTATTTATCACTTGCTGCTTATTGGCATCGGGCATGATAACGCAGTGGTTTTTTGCCCCAGCAAAAGCCTGAACACGCTTTAAATTATCGGTACCTGTTTTATAGATATATTGGCCTACACCGACAGATCCCACAAATGAGATGGCTTTGATATCTTTATGATTAAGAAGCACATCCACCGCAACCTTATCTCCATGAACCAGTTGCAGTACGCCCTTAGGTGCGCCCGCCTCTTCAAACAGCTCAACAAGGCGTTGCGGTGTCATTGGATCTTGCTCTGATGGCTTAAGTACGAAAGTGTTTCCGCATGCGATCGAAAGAGGGAACATCCATAATGGGATCATGGCGGGGAAATTAAACGGTGTAATACCGGCACAGACGCCGAGGGGCTGGGTATAACTGTAAGTGTCGATACTACGAGCGACATTCTCGATGGTTTCACCCATCATCAAGGTCGCAATATTACAAGCATGTTCAGCCACTTCTATACCGCGCCACACATCACCTTTAGCATCCTCAAAGGTCTTACCCGTCTCTTGAGCTAAGATAGTTGCCAACTCATCATGATGTGCTTTAAGAAGGTGTTGATAATTAAACATCACACGCGCCCGTTCAGATACAGGCACCTCTTTCCAGCTTTTAAATGCCAGCTTGGCACTGGCTACGGCTGTTTCCACCTCAGCAACGGTAGCACTATTTATCACTGCTATCTGTTGGTTGTTTGCAGGGTTCGTTACCGAAATCTGCTGCTTTCCTTCACCCAAAATAAATTGGCCATCGATATAGTGCTTAACTTGAATTGTCATATTGCTTCCCATTAAGATCGGTTCGAACCGATTTTGGTGGCATAATTATTGTTTTTACACACAAAAATCGGTCATTTTGTCTTGTTGATTGCTACATGTAAGTGACGGCTTCTTAACTCACATCTCTTAGTTACCCACGACAGTTATTTATAAATCATGGGTTAAATCGATAGAACTAAACTTCGATGGCCATCGCCGTCGCTTCGCCGCCACCTATACACAGTGAAGCGACGCCTCGCTTAAGGCCACGGGCTTTGAGGGCATAGATTAGGCTCACTAATAATCGCGCGCCTGAGCAGCCGATTGGATGGCCAAGCGCACATGCACCACCATTGACATTAACCTTTGACTCATCGAGCGATAACTCAGAGATAGCCAACATAGTCACCATGGCAAAGGCTTCATTGATCTCAAACAGATCCACATCGTCTTTATTCCAGTTCACTTTATCGAACAGCTTATTCATCGCACCAACAGGGGCGGTAGTAAACATCGATGGCTCTTGTGCATGAGTGGTATGCCCCTTGATGGTGGCAAGCACTGATAATCCCAGTGAATTTGCCTGCTTAGCCGTCATCAACATCAACGCCGCCGCACCATCAGAGATTGAACTCGAGTTCGCCGCCGTAATGGTACCGTCTTTTGCAAAGGCCGGACGTAAACTTGGGATCTTATCAGGACGTGCGTTGCCGGGTTGTTCATCGGTATCGACAAACGTATCGCCGCGACGACTGGAAACCGTCACTGGGGTTATCTCATCTTTAAACGCACCGCATTCGATCGCTGCATTGGCCTTTTTGAGTGAACTCAGTGCAAAACTGTCCATCTGCTCACGGGTCAAGTTGAATTCATCGGCCGTCTCTTGAGCAAATGTGCCCATAGCACCACCGGTATAGGCATCTTCAAGACCATCGAGGAACATATGATCCATCACCTTGCCGTGTCCCATACGCATTCCCGCTCGCGCTTTATCGAGTAGATATGGCGCTTGGCTCATACTCTCCATACCACCGGCAATAACAATAGATGCGCTGCCGGCTTTAATCAAATCATGGGCTAACATGACGGTTTTCATCCCCGAGCCACAGACTTTATTCACTGTTGTCGCGCCAACAGAGAAAGGGAGTCCAGCACCTAAGGTGGCTTGACGCGCCGGGGCTTGACCCAGTCCTGCAGGCAATACACACCCCATAAGCACTTCATCAAGCAGCTCTCCTGACATTCCGGTTTGCTCCATCAATCCTTTGATGGCCGTTGCAGCCAATTTAGGTGAAGTCACACTCGACAATGCCCCTTGAAATCCACCCATAGGGGTACGTTTAGCGGCGACAATAACGATATCTAGGTTTGACTGCTCTGTACTCATATCTACTCCGGTAATGGATTAGGACTGCCAGCGAGTAACTTTTCATCACCAGCATCTAAAAACAATTAGTAAGTGTGATCTTGCTCTATTAATATCACTCTGACGTTTACGCGAACGTAAAGCAAGTGTTAGCTGGTCAAACTTATACCAAAGTATGAGGTCGAGATGTCACTCAAGATTTACAGATTGAATATTAAGTCGTATTGAAAGAGGTAAAGAGGGGAAGTAGAGCTGGTTCTTGGGAAGTGTTAGCAAAAGCGACCAGCTTAAAATAATGCAGAGACGGCTGCGAGTCACCAGCTTGAGTAACAAAATCCCCCCTGCGTTGCTGGAATTAGGCCTATGGATCCCGGCTAAAAGCACGCCGGGATGACGGGGGCTTCGTAACACGTAGCCCATAGCTCGCAGCTCGTAAGCAGCTCCAAAACATTCGCGGCTAAAGCCTCTCCTACATAGAGAATGTCTCACTCCTGTAATAAAGCTAGAACCTAGAAACTAATGCCTCATGGCTCGCAACTCGAACCTAATGCCTCGTCACCGAATTAAATCTCACTTTCCCAGGGAGTGATGCCACTCATATCATCCAGATTATAGGGGGTAAGCTGATAAACATAGTAGTTAAGCCAATTACTGACCAACAGGCTGCCATGGCCATACCATCGGGCAACAGGCTCAAGGCCGGGGTCATTATGGCGAAAATAATTTTGTGGGATCTCAGGTTGTAGCCCTTCTCCCAGATCGCGAAAATACTCGTCCTTAAGTGTCGATTTCTGGTACTCCGGGTGTCCCATAACAAACAAGTTACGGTTGTTGGTACTGAGCACCATATAGGCGCCTGCATCATCAGATTCTGTTAACACCTGCAATGCTGGATGATCTTTTAGCTGTTGAATATCCATTTCGGCAAACCGCGAATGAGGGGCCAAGAACTCATCGTCGAATCCGCGCAGCAAAGGAATATGTTGATGAGTTCGCTTATGCAAAAATACGCCGGAGCGCTTTTCCTTGAGTAGCTTTCTGTTCAATCCATAGAGATGGTACAGCGCAGCGTGAGCCGCCCAACATAAGAAAAGCACGGAGGTGACATGTTGCTGAGACCAATCGATAATTTCACGAATATGATCCCAATAGCTCACATCTTCAAATTCAACCTGGCCCAATGGCGCGCCCGTGATAATCAAACCATCATAGTTTTTCTGGCGCACGGCTTCGAAATCACGGTAAAAGTTATTCATGTGATCGATAGAGGTGTGCCTGGACTCTTTATCGTGAATTCTGAGCAGATCCACATCGACCTGCAGAGGAGTATTACCCAGTAAACGCAGAAGCTGTGTTTCGGTCTCAATTTTATTCGGCATCAAATTCAGAATAAGCACTTTCATCGGACGAATATCTTGATTTGCTGCCCGAGTCTCAGACATAACGAAGATGTTTTCTGACTCTAAGATCTCTGCTGCTGGCAGATCATCGGGAATTTTAACCGGCATACCGCGCCTCTTCCATTATCTATTCATTAAAATAAATGTGTCAGACTGTGGGATCTACGCCGCATTTTTGCTTCAATTAAGCTTAGCGACCGACCTTCTGTACCAACACTGACATAGGCTCACTTGACCCTAAATCTATGTTATATGCTTGAGTATTGATGAATAACAGCTGGTCATTGAGGGTGATTTTGGCACCTATGGCGTAGGTATGACCTGACTCAAACTGATCTCTATTTATTAAAAACTGAAAAGGCGCTGGCGTGCTGACATCGCTTCGCTCTATCTGCGCAAGCACAATTGCCGGTGCATCCATCAGCGATACATCCTTAACTTCCACCGTTAACACAGCATCTTGTGGCAGAGCGATCCGCTCCTTATACCAAACCTCACCCTGGATCTCGACGCCCGCATTGGGTGTCGCACAACCGACTAATACTCCGACGGTTGCCACCGTCGCAACGAAAGGTAAAACTCGCCTTAACCACTTTTTCATCATCTTACTCCCAATCATACATTAAGACTTCTGGATGTCTACATGTCCATGTAGAATATTCTTAACTTTTTATTTCTTCACTTTCTATTTCTTCAATCAGCACTTTAGTCAATGATCGCGATGTTCTCCCCTCAACTCATCTCAAGACGGGACAGCTTCATTATAAAGTGGGCTGCAAACATCACACCCTCTTCTTTACTTTTTAATAGCTATAGACACATGCCATGACAATGACTCACCTTCAGGGCTCACAGCTCTAATACCAATCGGTATAAGAAAGTGATCTACTCAGAGTTGTTTTTGGCAAACGAATTCAAGGCGAATGGATGAAGGAATGGTGTTCCCTTGTGAAGTCATTCAACGCAGAGGTAGGAAGCCAAAAAAACTCCTGAAAGGCGAGTTTTAGCGCATCTGATGCTGCGTTAACGAGCTAAAACGTAGAATAACTATGCCCTTCACTCGTTGCCTTGCCTCTGAAACGCTAAATTCTCGCTGAGCGATCACATCTTTATACCAGTTGGTATAAACTATAACTCTTGTCCCAAACCTGATATCTCCCTATCATAAGCTACCAATTTCAAGCCGAATAGCCTAATGACACAAGCCACCGCCATAATTGTGGGCGCTAACTCACTCCTGAGCCGTGAAATCGCAACACAACTCTCCGCTCAAGGTGTTGAACTTGCGTTACTCGCACAAGACCCTGATTCACTTCAAGAGTTTGCAGACAGCCTACCTAACAAGGTACATCTATTTCCATTACAGATTGTAGAACCTCAAGCCATTATCTCAACCATAGAGCAGGTGTGGCTTCAATTAGGTGGGGCCCACTTGGTCTTAGTTAATACCGGGCTGAACAGCTATGATCCGCAGCTTCCCTGGAGACCAGAGCAAGATATCATCACAGTCAATGTTCAAGGGTTTGCGGCCATCTGTAATACGGCTTTTCGCTTATTCACAGAGCAAGGTTACGGCCAGCTCGCTGCAATAAATTCCATTGCAGGACTGCGAGGTGGTCCAAGCGTGGCATATCACGCATCAAAAGCCTTTGCGTCTAATTATCTGGATGGTTTGAGCATGCATGCTCAGCGATTAAAGTTACCTATCACAATTACAGATATTCAGCTCGGCTTACTCGACAAAGCCGCTATGCAGCAAAGTCGTTTATGGCTCTCTCCACCTGATGAGGTCGCAAGACAGATAATTAAAGCGATGCAAGGGGCGAAACGAAAAGTCTATGTGACCAAGCGCTGGCGTTTAGTGGCATGGCTGACTAAGTTATTGCCTGAATTTGTCTACAACACTCGGCACTGGCGTACTAAGGCTGAACGCCTCGCGGCCAAGGCTGAAGGAAAAAAATAGGTTCGAGGTTCGAGGTTCGAGGTTCGAGGTTCGAGGTTCGAGGTTCGAGGTTCGAGGTTCGAGGTTCGAGTAGCGCAAGCTTAAAACATAAAAGGAGCCTGAGGCTCCTTTTTTTACTAATCTAGTTTCTAGTGCCTGCCAATCTTAAGACACTAGTCTGATTTAGAAAGTATAACCAACACTCACCATGTAAACCCATGGGTCGATATCAGTTTCAATCTTCACGGCATCACCCGCTAATTTGAAATCAACATCCGTGCTGATCTGTGCATACCAAACAGAGGCGTTCACTAGCCAGTTTTTGTTAATTTGGTAATCCAGACCGACTTGCGCCGCAAGCCCCCAAGAGTTAGAAAGACTAAGATCTGTCAAGGCACCATCGAGATCGTTGGTAAACTCGTTGTCGTAAAAGTTAGTGAAGTTAACACCGGCACCGATATATGGACGAAGCTTAGAATCAGCAGAGCCAAAGTAGTACTGGGCAACTAAGGTAGGCGGAAGTTGCTTAGTCTCGGCAATCTTGCCAAAGTCACCTAATGAGATGTCGTGAGTAAACGGTGAAGCGGCTAAAAGCTCGATGCCGATATTATCAGTCAACATATAACCAAAATTCAAACCAATCTGAGTATTATCATCGACCTCAAACTCACCGAAACTAGCAACATCTTGGCTTGACTCGTTAGGGGCAACAACTGCAACACCGGCACGAATGATAATATCACCCGCCTGATGGGCTGAAACAGAAGAAGCGAAACCGGTAGTTAGTAGGGCGGCCGCGATTAATCCAGAAACAATAGTTTTGTTCATCATACTACTCCATTAATAC
>SDWK01000930.1 GCA_004195335.1 Shewanella sp. | reverse complement strand
GAAGCGCTGATCCCAAAAACAGGATTGTGAACATCAAAGCCCCATTTTTGAATGTTATCTTGTCCGATTGTGTAATCAGTATTATCAATACTGTATTTATCTTTTTTTGTATTCATTGATCCTCGTTTAGAAGAACTTTCATTAAATTTTGTACGTTTATGTTACTTTATTAGACGCCAACTTGCAGCCTATTGCTGAAAGCAATCACGACTCATGTGACCTTGCAGGCTATAGCTTAAAAATTCTTGGTGAAAGTTTTTAGTCAGATTACCCATTGAGATTTTGAATCTAATCCACTTTAGGGCATTTCCAAGTTAGCCATAACAATGAAGATATGACCTTCAAGCACACTCTCAGTACCAACAAACCAGAAAATGTAATCAGTCTTCATTCGAAGGCTTGCTAACGTTGGTGTATTCCTAGCGAGCATGGCGTCTTGAACTGTATTGCAGATATAGGTGATAATGATCACCTTTAGTATTTATGAGACTTGATAAGAATATGGATTGGCTGGAAAAAGTGACGAGAAATGTCATGTTATTTGTTGGGATTTCAGGCATCCTTGTTATCTATTGTGGCTTCTTGTTTCTCCTGTTTAGTGGACGGGACACGAGTCTATTACCTTGGTATCTGCTTCTCTCTCCCTGGGTATGTATTTATTTTGGTTTAACTAAGTCTAAGCAATCAGCCGTTGTTGAATGGTTTAAGCAAAAAATTGTCAAAAAAAAATAGCATTATCACTGTCAGGCAAGATGAACTTTGGAGGTATCAATGAGATTTCACGTGTATATGACCTATATCTTCTCGGCGTTATTTTTATGTTTGCTTGCCAGTTGCAGTAAGGATGAATCGACTGAGCTCATCGATAAGCGAAGTGGTTGCCAAATTGACACTTATGGCAGTTGGTTATCACCAATATCTGCGAGTGATGTTTACGGGTTATCAGATGACTTAGGTGAGTTGCAGAGCGTCAATGGTGCCGTTTACTTCGTACAATCCGATTCCTCATCCGATGGTCGAGTTGGCATTAAACGTCTGGAAATCGATGGTACCGTTTCCGAGGTGGTGAGCACCGAGTTTGATGTCAGAGCTAAGGTACATGAATACGGTGGTTCTCCTTTTCTTGGCATAGGCCAGAGTCTCTTTGTCTCTAAGTCTAAGGATCAACTCCTCTATCGTATTGCGCCTAATCAAGAGCCGGTACCGCTTACCCCAAATGGTACTCGTCATGCCGATTGTGTCTCTTATTCGAAAGGCTCTCGAATCATTTGTGTTAGGGAAGATCATCGCAATCAAGGAACGCCTGTTTCAAGCCTGGTTGCACTGAACTTGAATTTTTCCGGTGAGGGTGAAACTCTCATTTCCGGGGCTGATTTTTATTCGGCTCCCAGGGTATCACCTGATAATAACCAGATGGCTTGGATATCATGGAACCATCCAAATATGCCTTGGGATAATACTGAGCTGTGGGTCGGAGAACTTGAGCCTAAGGGAGGGGTACATCACCCCAGAAGGTTGATTAAAGATCGTCAAGGTTCGATTACCCAGCCCTTGTATAGCCCGACTGGTCAGCTCTATTTTGTTGCCGATTTTAATAATTGGTGGAACTTGTATCGCATCAACTCAAAGGGAGAGCTCGAGCATGTGCTGGACATGGAGGCGGAATTTGCCGTTCCCGATTGGAAATTGGGTAACCACAACTACGCCTTTGAGTCTGACAATACCATCATCGCCAGTTATAGCCGTAACGGTGAGGCGTCGCTTATCCGTATCTATCTCGATACCGGATTAACGGAATCGATTGCCGTAGATTTTGGTGAGATCTCTCAGGTTGTAAAAGGTGAAAATGGGATCTATTTTGTTGGCGCGAAAGTCACGCCGGAAAAGGGGATTTATAAAGTTAATGGTCGTGGTACCCAGCTTATTTACGCGCCTGAGTTACCGATACTCGACCCCAACTATATTTCGAGAGCCGAAAGCATCAGTTTTGGGTCGGGGGAGGGTGAGCAGGTTTTTGGTTATTATTATGCCCCAGTCAACCCCGACTTTGTCCCCCCTAAGGATTCGAGACCGCCACTGTTAGTGATGTTACACGGTGGACCCACGGCGAAGGCGAGTCTCGCTTTCAGACGCGATATTCAATTTTGGACTAGTCGGGGATTTGCGGTGATGGATCTCAATTATCGAGGCAGTTCGGGCTTTGGGCGTAAGTATCGTCAAAGCATCTATGGTCGCTGGGGTAAAGCGGATGTTGAAGATGCGGTTAGAGCGGCGGACCACCTGGTGGACAAAGGTTGGGTTGACGGTTCGCAGCTTGCTATGCGGGGTGATAGTGCGGGTGGATTAACAGTCATGTCAGCATTAGCCTTCTACGACATCTTTAAAGCCGGAGTCACTTATTCTGGCATAAGCGACATGGAAGTATTAAGTAAAGAGGCGCATAAATTTGAATCTAAGTACCTTGAGCACTTAGTTGGACTGAGCACTGAAGAGCAGAATATTTATCGACAACGTTCTCCTCTGTATCATCTAGAGGGACTCGATGAACCTATGCTATTGATCCAGGGCAAAGATGATGCCGTCGTTGCTCAGAAACAGTCGAAGACCGTATTCAATGCACTTAAAGCCAAAGGGGTTCCAGTTGCATATCTGGCTTTTAATGGCGAGGATAATACATTGAATGACCCGCAAAACAAGATCACCGCTCTTGAGGTTGAACTTGCTTTTTACGGCAAGGTATTTGGTTTTATCCCCGCAGGCGAGCAAGCTGATTTTACGCTTGAAAATGCCAATAACCTTAAGCATGACAAATCGCTTTCTGATAAATGAGTAACTGTGAGTCTGTTGCATCAACTTGCTTAAAGTTCCCGAGAGTTAGACCCTGTCTAGCTTAAGCTGCTGATGATAGAGCAATCCGGCTGGTGTCCCCCGCGGCAGTCGTCCACCAAGTGCTTTAGTTGTGCCTCGAGCGTCTGGAGCTTAATGATCCGCTCACTGACTTGCTTGAGATGTGCCTTAGCTAAATTTTTAACGTCCTCGGCATCTCTCGCCTGATTAAGTCTAAGATCAAGTAAGGATCTGCAGTCATCGAGTGAGAACCCGAGCTCTCTGCTGTGGTGGATGAATTTTAGAGATTCAACCTGAGGCTGGCCATATTCACGGTATCCGTTCTCACCTCTGATGGCACAGATGAGTCCGATATCATGATAATAGCGAATGCTCTTAACCGATAACCCCGTGTGTTTAGCGACTTCACCAATCTTCATTTTTTGTCCTTAACTGGTCTATGTTTAAATTACGTGAAAACATGTTTGACTCTCCCATTAGGGGAGACATTACGCTTGTTTTAGTCCTTATACCAATCAGTATAAAGATATGATCGCTCAGCGAGAATTTAGCGCTTCTGAGGCAAGGCAACGAGTGAAGAACATAGTCATTCTACGTTTAAGCTCGTTAACACAGTATCAGTAGCGCTAAAACTCGCCTTTCAGGAGTGTTTTTGGCTGCCTACTTCTGCGTTGAATGACTTCAGAAGGGAACACCATTCCCTCATCCATTCGCCTTGAATTAGTTTGCCAAAAAAGCTCTGAGTAGATCAATTTCTTATACCGATTGGTATTAAACCAATTAATTTAAAAAGGGTCTGGAGAAACTATCTTATGACAAGCATGATTTTATATGTACCAAAAATGAACTGCGCGAGTTGTGTTGCCAAGATTGAGGGAGCATTTGAAAAGTTAGCTCAGGGGACATCGGGGATAAAAGTTGATGCGCGGGTGAATTTGGGTGAGAAGCAGGTGCTGATTAATGGCGAGATCAGTAGTGAATTAGCCATAGCAACGGTAGCCAGTGCCGGGTATGACAGCGAGCAGGTGCTCGATGCTAAGCTTGCTGCTGAGTCCAAGGTTAAAGCGGAAAATATCGAGTATCGAACCCGTATTATACAGTCGTCCTTGGGTCTGGGCCTAGGTGTTCCTATGATGCTGTGGGGGCTGCTGGGTGGTGAAATGATGGTTAATAGCCCGGCTCAACAGCTGATGTGGGGCGGAATGGGATTGATAACTTTAGTACTGCTTATCACAACTGGAGGACACTTTTATCAGGGAATGTGGCGGGCCCTGAAGGCCGGTAGCGCTAACATGGATACCTTGATTGTACTCGGTACCACGAGTGCCTGGCTTTATTCCATGATAGTGGTGATTATGCCTAGCTGGTTTCCAGCTGAGGCTCGGCATGTTTACTTTGAAGCCAGTGTGATGATCTTAGGTTTAATCAACTTAGGTCATGCCCTTGAGCTCAGGGCTAAAGGCAAAACCGGTGAAGCGGTACAAAGGCTCATCGGTTTGCAGTCAACGACGGCTATCAGAGTGACCGATTCAGGTGATGAAGAGGTTGAGATCGCTTTTATCAAGGTTGGTGATCGTCTCAGACTTAAGCCAGGAGACAGAGTTGCACTCGATGGTGAAGTGCTATCCGGTCATTCACAGCTTAATGAGTCTATGTTGACGGGGGAACCAGTACCCGTGAATAAATCGGTGGGAGAGACCTTGAGTGCGGGCACTGTGAACGGCAACGGCAGCTTAATATTTGGCGTGACTTCGGGCTTAAACGATACCCGTCTGGCGAAGATCATCGAGTTGGTTCAACAGGCGCAAACATCTAAACTGCCTATTGGTCGCCTAACCGATAAGATCTCGGCCTACTTTGTGCCTATCGTGGTGCTGATTGCACTGACTGCATCATTTATCTGGTTTATGGCAGGTCCTGCACCTCAGTTATCACATGCGCTTATCGTACTGACAAGCGTGTTAATCATCGCCTGTCCCTGCGCGTTAGGTTTGGCAACGCCTATGTCGATCATGGTGTCGGTGGGCAGGGCGGCAAAGATGGGGGTGCTGATAAAAAACGGTGAAGCACTGCAGACCGCGAGTAAAGTCAGCTGTGTGGTACTCGATAAAACCGGCACTATCACCTTAGGCAGACCTTTGGTCACCGATATACGGTTGGCATCGGCAAATGACAGTATCGATGTTCCCGATGCGATAGAAACCTTGTTAACAAGCGTCGCGAGTTTGGAGCAACACTCAGAGCACCCATTAGCCGATGCTATGATTAGCGAAGCGAAATCCAGAACGTTACTTTTGGTTGAGCCCGAACAGTTTACCAATTATCAAGGTAAAGGCATTGTCGGTGTTGTCGAAGGTCAAAAGCTGGCCATCGGCAATAGGGAATTGATGAAAATGCAGAACATCCACGACATGGATGCATTGGAAGATGAAGCCGTAGGATTTGCCGAAATGGGAAAAACACCGGTATTTGTGGCTCTTAATGACTCATTGGCTGCGATCATCGCCATTACCGACCCGCTAAAACCCGATGCCTTCGAGGCTATCTCGGCCTTGAAAAAATCTGGTAAACGGGTGATTTTACTCAGCGGAGATAATATTAAAACCGCAACGGCAGTGGCAAAGCAGGTGGGAATAGAAGAGGTGATAGCCGGTGTGCTACCCGAGCAGAAGCAACAACATATTATCGACCTTAAAAGCAGCGGTGAGATTGTCGCCATGGTGGGAGATGGCATTAATGATGCGCCGGCTCTGGTCAGCGCCGATGTGGGCATAGCCATGGGAGATGGTACGCAAGTGGCGATAGAGAGCGCCGATCTGACCTTCCTCTCGGGAAGATTATCGGTCTTGGCTGATACCTTCTCCCTGGCTAGTGCGAGTATGCGAAACATCAAGCAGAACCTGTTTGGCGCCTTTATCTATAACAGCTTAGGGATCCCGATTGCTGCAGGCGTATTGTTTCCCTTTACCGGAATGCTACTTAGTCCTGTTATCGCGGGAGCGGCGATGGCATTGTCTTCGCTGACCGTGGTCACTAATGCGAATCGGTTGAGACATCAGAAGTTGAATTAATCGTGATTCGAAGACCAATTCAATTTACTCATCATTGATGCTGAATATGTCGTGCTGCTGGGCGTCACCTAACCTTGATAATTTAACCTTTATCAGCTATAATTTCGCGCTTGATTTTGCTCACTCAAGCGCTGGCAGCGTGAGCTCGCCGCGCATCGCACAACTGAATTCGGAATACTAAAACTTGATTACTACAGCTAATATCACCATGCAGTTTGGCGCTAAGCCACTGTTTGAAAACATCTCAGTTAAATTTGGCGGCGGTAACCGTTACGGTCTTATCGGCGCAAACGGCTGTGGTAAGTCAACCTTTATGAAGATACTTGCCGGCGATCTTGAGCCTAGTGGTGGTAATGTTTCTTTAGACGTGAATGAGCGTCTGGGTAAACTGAGTCAGAACCAGTTTGGTTACGAAGAGTTTAACGTCGTCGATACTGTGATCATGGGCCACGCCGAGCTTTGGAAAGTTAAGCAAGAGCGTGACCGTATTTACTCTCTGCCTGAGATGACAGAGGAAGACGGTATTGCTGTTGCCAATCTTGAGATGGAATTTGCCGAGATGGACGGTTACACCGCCGAATCTCGTGCTGGCGAACTCCTTATGGGTGTTGGTATCTCAGTCGATCAACATTTTGGTCTGATGGGCGAAATTGCACCGGGTTTCAAGCTGCGTGTGCTTTTGGCTCAGGCGCTATTTTCTGATCCAGATGTATTGTTACTCGATGAGCCTACCAACAACTTGGACATCGATACCATTCGTTGGCTACAAGAGATGTTGAATCAACGTAACAGCACCATGATTATCATCTCTCACGATAGATATTTCTTAAACTCAGTGTGTACTCATATGGCTGACTTGGATTACGGTGAGCTACGAGTATTCCCTGGAAACTATGACGAGTACATGATGGCTTCGTCTCAAGCTCGTGAGCGTTTGATGTCGGACAATGCAAAGAAAAAGGCACAGATCGCCGAGCTACAGGGCTTCGTGGCTCGATTCTCTGCTAACGCATCTAAAGCTAAACAAGCTACATCACGTGCTAAGCTCATTGACAAGATTAAGCTTGATGATATTAAAGCATCGAGCCGTGTGAACCCATTTATCCGATTCGAGCAAGAGAAGAAATTGTTCCGTAATGCCTTGATTGTTGAAAACTTAACTAAAGGCTTCGATAATAATCCGTTATTTAAAGATATGAACCTGATGGCTGAAGTGGGTGAGCGTATTGCCATTCTCGGTCAAAACGGTGTAGGTAAGACGACTTTACTTCGTACCTTAGTGCATGACATTCCACAAGATAGCGGAACGATTCAATGGTCTGAAAACTCTGCCATCGGTTATTATGCTCAGGATCATGAGTCAGATTTCGAAAATGAGATGACCTTGTTCGAGTGGATGAGTCAATGGCGCAAACCAGAAGATGATGACCAGTCAGTTCGTGGTTACTTAGGGCGTATGCTGTTTGGTTCTGATGACATCAAGAAGTCGGTTAAAGTGCTTTCTGGTGGTGAGAAGGGCCGTATGCTTTTCGGTAAGTTGATTATGCAAAAGCCAAACATCTTGCTACTCGATGAGCCAACCAACCACATGGATATGGAATCGATCGAGTCATTGAACAATGCGCTCGAGAAGTACGAAGGCACCTTGATGTTCGTCAGTCATGACCGTGCATTCGTATCATCATTGGCAACTCGTATCATCGAGATCACCGCTGATGGCATCAATGACTTCAAGGGAACTTATGATGAGTTCCTAACCAGTAAAGGTGTCGAAGGCTAAGTCTTTTCGCTAACGTATTATTGAAAAGCCCGAAGTGAATCTTCGGGCTTTTTTATGTCTGGAACATTTATGCATATTTGGCAGGGATGCATACAAATAGGCGTTATGTCTGGAACACTCTCTTGAGTATAAAGGCATATTTGGCAGGGATGCATACTCATACAGACGTTATGTCCAGAACACCTATGTCTTGAATCTCTAGGGCATATTTGGCCGGGGTATACTTATAGTAGGTGTGATGCCTAGTAAAACTAAGCAAAAAAAGGCGAACTAACAGGTTCGCCTTTCGAGTTTGGCTCTTTGTCTTGACGAATAGTTAAATACTGAAAAATATTCCGGCTAAAACCGCACTCATCAGATTTGCCAATGTGGCGGCCAGTACGGCCTTAAAGCCAAGGTTAGCCACATCACGGCTGCGCTCCGGTGCCATCACACCAATACTGCCGAGCTGAATCGCAATCGAACCTATGTTGGCAAAACCACACAGAGCGAAGGTGATGATGATCTGAGAGTGAGCCGAGAGTTGATCTTTTACTGTAGCAAAGTCCATGAAGGCGACAAACTCATTGAGGATAAGCTTCTGCCCGATGAATCCTCCCGCCTGCATCATCTCGTTGGCTGGCACACCGATCATGAAGGCTACAGGTGCGAAGATATATCCCAGTAGGCTTTGCAGCGATACACCTTCGAAATTGAACCATAAACCCAGCTGCTCCAGGCCTGCGTTAAACATAGCGATGACGCTGATAAATGCGATAAGCATGGTGCCGATAGCAACGGCTACCCGCATACCATTCATGGCCCCAGAAGCTAAAGCATCGATGGCATTGCTGTGCTCACTCTGGTTCATATCAATTTCCTGATGTGCGTCAGGAGTCTCGACTTCCGGTACCAGTAGCTTTGCCATCATCAGACTGCCAGGTGCAGCCATAAAGCTCGCTGCGATGAGGAATTTAAGATCGACACCGAGAGCCGCATACCCTCCTAATACACTGCCCGCAACCGATGCCATTCCACCAGTCATGACAGCAAAGAGCTCGGAGCGGGTCATTTTGGGCAGGAAAGGTTTAACCAAAAGAGGTGACTCTCCCTGACTTAGAAAGATATTTCCTGTGGCGACCAAAGATTCAGCGCGGCTAATGCCGAGTAACTTTTGAAGTGCTCCGCCAATGAGCTTGATCACCCACTGCATGACGCCGAAGTGGTACAGCATAGAGATGAGGGCACTGATGAATATCACCAGAGGTAATACTCTAATCGCAAATATGAATCCCGTGCTGGCCAGATCGCCAAACAGAAATTTAATGCCTTCGTCTGCAAACCCTAGTACAGATGCGACGCCTTGACTGACGCTGCCCAGTACCTGTTGTCCCATAGGGACGTAGAGAACCAAAGCGGCAAAGCCAGCCTGAAGGGTTAAGGCACCGATAACGGTACGCCATTTTATTGCACTGCGATTTTCGGAGAAAATCCAGCCACAGAGTATAAGAAAAAAGATCCCGGCCAAGCTAATCAACAACTGCATTATTTATCCAAATTTGAACTACAAAGGAGTAAGTCGAAGATGATCGGATGCTTGTATTGATGACACTGGGGCATGCTTTTGATAAAGCGACATTTGACGCCGCTAAGTGAAAACACTTAGACGATCGATTTGAGTTGTCCGGCCATTAATATAAGAAAGGATCACCTTTAAAACTTACAAAAGTTTTGCTGGTCCAACTCCGTGGGTCGATCACTTGTCCTTGTAACAGCCGGCATTGAACTTGAGGCTCGAGCCGGAAAAGGATTATACAAAAATCGGAAAAGATTAAAAGCAATTAATGTTGTTAAATTACAGTTCGGCTGATTTGTAGACTGTCTGTTGGTTTTTTCTGGAATTTAACACTGAATAGAGTGCATTTGTTGAAATATTATTACTTATTGGAAGGCTGAGAGAGGAAAGATAAGGCCTGCAAGCAGGCCTTATGAAATCACACAAATCGGTACAAAAAGTTATCTACTTAGTGAAACGCGTTTGCAGGTAGTCGAATACGGCACGAATACCGAAGGCTTCACCGCCAATAGGGCGACCCGGCAGTTTACGATTATTCCAGGCCATCACATCGAAGTGGCTCCAGCTAATATCTTCATCGACAAAGGCTTCGAGATAAAGGGCTGCGGTAATCGCACCGCCGAACGGCACCTTGCCACAGTTAGCTAGATCGGCAATATCACTGCCAGTCAGCTCAAGATAAGGCTTGTGTAATGGCATGCGCCAGATAGGATCTTGAACATTAAGACCCGATTGAGTCATGTCTGCTGCCACTTGGTCATCGTTACTGAAGAAACCAGGCAGTTCAGTCCCCAACGCGATACGCATCGCACCAGTGAGAGTGGCGAAATCTATCATCAGCTCAGGCTTGTCATTGTTTGCTTCAGCCAGTGCATCACATAGAACCAGACGGCCTTCTGCATCGGTGTTATCAATTTCGACATTGATACCCTTACGGGTTTTAATCACATCCCCTGGACGGAAAGCGTTAGCTGAAACCGCATTCTCTACTGCTGGGACTAATACGCGTAAACGGATAGGTAGGTTGCTTGCCATGATTTGATGGGCCAGACCAATCACGTGCGCGGCGCCGCCCATGTCTTTTTTCATCAGACGCATGCCTGCGCCAGGTTTGAGGTCCAGTCCACCCGAGTCGAAGCAGACTCCTTTACCGACTAAGGTGACTTGCGGCGCTTCTTCATCACCCCAGGTAAGGTCGATAAGGCGCGGCAAGTTTTCACTGGCACGGCCTACCATATGGATAGTTGGATAGTTTTGCTCTAATAGTTCATCTCCCACTATCTGGGTGACACTTGCACCAAACTCCTTGGCCAGACTCTCCATGGTTTCACCTAAGTGCTGAGGCATCATGTCGGCAGCTGGCGTATTGACCAAGTCACGTACGATAGAGACAGAGCGCACCATCTTCAGCGCTTCATCGGCTTGAATTTGAGTCGGCAGCACCAACTGAGGAAAGACCTTTCCACTGGCCTTATATCTATCAAAGGTATAGGCACCCAGTCCCCAACTGAACGCGGCGACTTTTACCTGCTCATCGCTACCTGTAATTGCGTATTGCCCTGCGGGAAGCTGGTTAACGAGATCGCCACATAACCAGTAAGATTCGAGCTCACTGCTGACTAAAATAACCTGTGCCAATTTGCCATTCGCTGCGGGGATCAGGCTCATGCCCTTGCCGGAAAATAGTGTGCTGGTTAGCCAGTTTTGTGTTGGTAGTGCTTGCTCTGCCAGCCAGTCGGCATAAGAATCGGTATGTAAGATGGTCAATGGCGTGCCAGGAACGCCTGAAATCAGTAAATCAGTCATGGTGGACTCGTACTCTCTGCTAGTAGTTAAAATAGTTAGGGAAGAGTGAACAACTCATTAAATAATCGAGTTAATACCCAAGCCACTTCAAAATGCTCGTTTCAGAGCTCCCGTAGGATAGCAGAACAAGGCAGTGATTGAAGAGAATGGTTCGTCCCTTTTCAATATCACTAATGCAGTGCCGATATTCTACGGGAACTCCCGAAGGGCAAGGCGAGAAGCAACATGTTTCTGCATTTCGAGGTGGTTTGGGTATATGGTAATAGGGTAACAGGCTATGAATTCGGGGGGAAGCTGGGAGGGTATTTAGGTATCACAATATGGGTAGGAGTATCATCCACCAGTAGTTCGCAGCACTTCTTGTATCATTTGAAAGAAGACTACTCTTTACTGTCAGCCAATATCGGAGATTTTCTCTGTCTTTTTTTCTCTGACATATTATTAAATGAGCTGGGTAATATATCGACTCCGACCACTTTTCCGAGTTTGACCACCAATGGGATAGTGATTGGAGCGAAAGGCAACACGGCAAACATGCCAAGTCCCAGTCCTTTTAACAGGTCACCAAATTGCTTATTAGCTTCACGTAGCTCTTCACGATTGGCCTGCTTTCGGGTGTAACGCTTATAGGTGACCAACATCTCTTTGGTCTCCTGTTTTTCCTGTGCTAACGCCTCCTTAAGAAGGATAAGATCGCGTTTTACACGTATCGAAAAGCGCCGCTTACTGATGCGGAAAACTCGAATGGGCGCTTTATGAATATGGGCGTATATTTTCATAGCGCGGATTGTCTCATAGGCCGTCTCATTGGCATAGCGATGGTTTCTCCTTTGTGTAAGTAATTCTTAAGATAGTTATGTTTCTACTCTTTAAATTTAGTCTATAGAAAGCGGGTGAGTGGAATGACCATTGGTTTCATCTGGCATCCATTCTTGTCAGCTTGCGGTATTCAGTGATTGGTTAGTTAGGCAAGCGTAACCCCTATATAAAGATACAGCTGTAAACAAATAGTAACGGTCCGGTGAGGGAGTTTTTAGCCATTAACTTTGGTTTTGCGACCCGTCACTCTGGTTCAATGAATTGATTCATGTAATATCCGCGCACGTTGATAAACATTGAAGTTTATTTAGTTACTATTACGAAGAGATCGAGTTATGTGGAATAGGTTGAACAGTTCGATGATGATTTGCCAAATGATGTTTGGCATGTCTTTTTATGGTGTCATGGTGATATTGACCCGTTTCTTTCTGGAAGATCTGAACTATTCAGAAGCCGACACTATGATGGTTGTCGGTGCTTTTTCTGCTATCGGTCCACTGTTCGCCATTGCCGGCGGTTTTATTACCGATAAGTTTTTGGGGGCCTATCGCTCTCTAACCTTGGCCTTCATCTGCTTTGCCGCTGGTTATGGCTTACTGGTGTTAGGCGCATCGATAATCAATGTGCCTCTTAGCTTGGCGGGTATTGCCTTGGCCAGTTATGCCAGAGGCTTGATGTTCCCCTCTTACTCACCGCTTTTTAAGCGAACCTTCGCGACCGAAGAGGCCTTCGAGAGCGGTTATGCGGTTAACTACTCGATCAACAATATTGGCGCCTTTATCAGCCAATATCTGTTTCCGCTGATCGTGTTAGTCATCGGTTTCAGTGGCAGCTATCTCTTGTGCGCAGCGATGGCGGTAGTGGCTTTTGTGTTGATGCTGGTAACCCGTAAACCACTGCTTAAGATAAGCTCAGAGATAGACCGACAGCCCGTCAGTATTAAGAACTGGTTGCTGTTCTTGGTGAGTTCGGCCGCCATGATTGGCTTAGTTTTCTTTATGTTTTCTAATATGGATATCGGTAAGAATGTCGTTTATGCGATAGGCTTGGGCGCCATTGGTTACTTCATTTCGATAATGGTGAAAGCGGAAAAGAATGAGTCCATGAGGATGGGAACCATATTAATCATGGTGCTGCTGACAATCGGCTTTTTTGTCTACTACGGCCAGATGATGACCTCGATGACGTTGGTTACGATTAACACTATGCGTGGCGAACTATTCGGAATTATTCCTATTGCGCCAGAGGCATCTATGGCCATGAACCCTATGTGGTGTATGGTCGCTGGCCCGTTGCTCGCGCTGGCTTTTTCAGCTTTGGAGAAACGTAATATTCATTTTACCATCGCGACGAAAGTGGGCTTTGCCTTTATCTTTACCGCCATCTCCTTTGGCATCCTGACTCTAGCTGTGATGACCGTAGGCACCGATGTTATTATTCGCCCCGAAGTGTTTTTGGTTATCCATTTCTTTCTGGCGTTTGCGGAAGTGATCGTTGGCAGCATGGTCGTCGCCTTCATTCTGTCTGTGGCACCTAAACATATCGAAGCGTTCTCGGTAAGCCTATTCTCGGTCGCCATTGCCCTAAGTGGTGTCGTTGGTGCCGTGTTCTCAACCTCCATCGCCGTTGAAAAAGGGCAGGCCATCACACAGGAGGTCGTGCGTAGTCTGTATGGTGACTACTTCGGTATCTTGACTATTATGGCTGTGGTTATGGTCGGGGTTGCGTTTGCCGCATCCAAACTAATCAAGAAGATGTTGGCTAATGATGAAGACCCGACTCAAGGCTTGAGTGAAGATAAATTGGCGAAGGCTGAGGGATAAATAGGATTTATGCTATTAATTATTGCTCTCATCATTGAGAGCAATAACCAAGCCTCAAAATCTTGAATCATCAGCGAAGGGGTGGAGATAGGTTAAGCGAAAATTGAATGTTAGCCTGCTCTCAAGCTTAGAATCGAGGCCATATCAATGGGTTCGGGATAGCGGCGAAATTGTGTGTCTTTCTGGTCGATAGCATATATCGACATTCTGTCGGCTAATTCATTGCCTTCAATGCCCACGTGAGCAGCAACGTGAGAGATCTGGAGTTTGTCTTTTATCTCTTCATATATGGCGTGGGATATCTGGATTATTTCCAGGTTTTTAATATCGCCTGCGGTTTTTCTCTTCCAGCCTTTCTGCTTCCAACCATAGGCCCAGTTGGTGATACAGTTAATGGAGTATTGGGAGTCACTTAAGATATGAACACTTTGATCTTTTTTAAGGTTGTCTTGAGCGATTAACAATGCCTGATGTAGCGCATTTAACTCTGCAGTGTTATTAGTGCCAAAAGCGTTATATAGCCCATACCAGAGCTCTGTTAACTCACCATTTCGGTAAACCGCGATCCCCGAACCCGCTTTGCCTGGATTGGGTTCACAGCCACCATCTGTGTAGATCTCAACGTCATATTTTGTGGTGTTTTCGTCGACACCGACCTTTGTTGGACTCTTGGCATTCTTGGTGACAGAAGGTTTTGTTGACTGATGGTTAGTTCTCGGCGCCGACCCCTTACCAAAAGCCGCTTCTGCTTCGGCTTGGCTTGGAAACGATTTGTAGCGCGCACCCGGAAATTTATCGACCAGTTTTTTAGTTTGATCCCAGGTCGTAAAAATTCCAGTTTCTCTGCCTTGCCACACTACGTAAAACTTCTTCGCCATTGTTATCTCTTCTATCGATGAATAGGGCAAACATATGGTTATGATATGCGTGCCTGATGAATGCGGGTCAAAACTGACTTGCTAAAAACGTACTATTAACGAGCAATAACTCAGTGTTTGACTCTCTGAACCTATATCGAGCTAATATGGAATTAACTCTTTTTCCCCATGCAACCGGACAATAGTTTGGCAAAAAAATCTTTGCCCTTTTTCTGTGAGAACTCGATGTTGCGCTCGGGAATCGATTCCGGATCATCATAATTCGCCAGAGCCTGCTCCATGCTGGTTTCGCGTATGATATGCATGGTCGGGTATGGAGACCGGTTGGTGTAGTTGGATGGATCATCCATAGGTTCACCATCGAAACAGTAATCGGGGTGAAAACTCGCGAGTTGATATACCCCCTCATAGCCTTGCTCGATAAGCAGATCATTAGAGATATCGACGAGATCCAGATAGGGATAAAATCCTTCGAATCCTCGAGGGACGATAAACAGGGTTGTTTCAACCTCAGGGTGAGCATCTAAGTGCTGACATTCTGTGATCAAGGACTCAAGCACATGGTGCATCTTACTCTCATCGATAACGGCATAACGAATGCTGCGACGCTCAACTTCACGGCGAGCGAAAGGACAGATGTTGTACTTCATGATCACACGTTCGACCCAGTTTTGTGTGTGCTGGGCGATGGCTTTAAGTTCAGTGTCCTGCTCTTGGTCTCTCATTTTATTGTTCTCTTGCTCCAGCTCTGGCTGTGTCATTGTGCCTTACTCACTCTAAGGATATCAGCTTATGGAGCGATAATAGGGATGATAGATGCCACAAGCAAGAGTGCCATAGAGATGTTGAAGATTTTTTGCTGGCGGCTATTTCTTAATAAACGCTTTAAGCCCACTCCGAATCCCAACCAGATGAAGGCGCTGGGTATGGCCACACATAAGAAAACGGTAGCGATAGTCAGTACTTGAGGCGTTAACGGAGATTGCACACTCGTGAATGCGGCAATTGCCCCGATGGACATGATCCATGCCTTCGGGTTCACCCACTGAAAAGCGGCGGCTTGTATAAAGCTCAAAGGGTTAGGTGTGTTCTTGCCCTCGAGTTTACTGCTGCTATTAGCAATCAGCCAGGCGAGATACAGGAGATAGGCGATGCCTGCATACTTAATGATTATATGAATGATGGGGTATGCCTGAAACACCGTGCTCAAGCCTAAACCTATTGCAAGTACCATAGCAGGAAAACCTATGCAGATTCCTGACAAATGGGGAAGACTTCTCTTAACACCAAAGTTTACGCCAGAGCTCATGAGCATGATGTTATTAGGGCCTGGGGTGATGCCCGATGAGAATGCAAAAAGTGCAATAGTTAAAACCAGTTCCATGTAGATTCGCTGTTGGAGATATAAAGCTATATTTTAACGGATTTTTTTGATGAGCTACAGAGGCGATGTGAGCCGTACTTAAATTGGTAACTCATAGACATTTTTTAGTTAACTAATTGTAATTACTTATGAGTCAGCTTAGTTTAATCTTTAACTGGTTATTATTGGATTATATTTAAGAGGGAATCTTACATCATGTTCAAAAAACTTAGCTGCTTATTGTTAACATTTATTTTGACCGCTTGTGTCACTGTCGATGTGCCTAAATCCACCCCTACGCGAGCCACTATGGTGACAAGCGGTGATCTTAGTTTCCTGTCACAAAGCACGCCCCGATTTGCATGGCACCCATCATTGGCCAGAGTGGCAACAGAAGAGGGAGTCAATGAGGATAAAGTTGTTGGTCTTATGCGCACGGCGATGACTAAAGCGATGGAAGCTAAAGGCTATCAATTGGTTTCAATCGATGAATCACCGGATCTACTATTAGGCTTTGGTATCGCGCTGGAGTCTGAAATGAGTGATGCGGAGATACTCAAGAAGGCGGGCTTAGTTCCGGGCCTGTCAACTGCAGGAGTCGATGCCGATAAGCATGAAAAAGGCTCGGTGCTGGTGGCCCTGTTTCACCCACGTATGGCCGAGCCTGCGTGGCGCGCATTAGCGCAGGGGTTTACCGATTCAGAACTGAACAAGGATGACCGTCAGCAGCGAGTCGATGAACTTGTCGCACTCATGTTGGGTGCAGTACCGAGTATCTAGCTAAATTCATGTTTGGATTTAATTGACGTTTTTCGCGAGCTTAAGCTTACGCTTACGCGAGAATAACTAAGCCTTCATGTTCTCTGGATATGGAGGCTGACTATTATTAGATATTTTTACAAATTGACATATTTAGATACACTTTTGTGCCCGTTAATCTCCGTCGTTTCAGCCCCTTCACCGCCTGCCAGCTGTTTTTATCTACTGAATTCCTAGACTTTTATTCTATTGCGCTATGCCAATTATGGTCTATATAGCATTATTCGCTAAGGGTACCAATTTATAGGTATTCTTATTTCATCTGAAGATATAACCAGCTCCTACAATATGAGTTGAAGCAGTGACTCTAGTATCTGTCTCTTATACACATCT